>NZ_AQXV01000045.1:0-44091 GCF_000376965.1 Methanothermococcus thermolithotrophicus DSM 2095
ATGGACAAGATATTATCGAAGATTTAGGGATGTGGAATATTGCAACGGCATTTATAAAATTGTTAGAAATACTATTTAAAAAACAATCTAAAAATTTAAATTTTTTGATTGAAAATATAGTTTTAAAAAAATTGACATTAGAGAGTAAAATTAGAGATAGTTTATTTATTCCAGCATCCAAGAGCGGGTTGGTTTTAGTAAATAAATATCTGGGAAAAGAGGCCATAAGTTCAACATTTGGTGAGGACAATAGAAAGTCAGAGCCATTACCAAAACCAATAGTGGAGTTTATAACTTCACTACCTGCATTTTCAGATAATTATAGTGAAAAAGTAAATGAGAAATATATTGATATTGTGGAATTTCTTCAAAATAATATTCTAAATGGAAAACTAACTTATGATAAAACTTTAAACAACATATCTTACCAACCAAATAATAAAAATATGTCCTTACCACTGCAATATTCATCATCACTGGTTGTTGAAAGTTCCCCATTGATATTATACTTGGCATATTCAAATTATATTGATGAAGGCACCCTTTTAATCGTTGAAGAGCCAGAGGCACATTTGCATCCCGATGCACAAAGGATTTTTGCACGGGCAATAACTAAATTAATCAACAAAGGCATTTATGTTTTGTTAATAACACACAGTCCATATATCCTACAACAAATAAATAATAATATGAAATTACATTATTTGGAAAAAACAGATAAAGAAAAGTTAAATGCATTTTTAAATAGACATGATTATAAAGAAGATGAAATATTAAGTCCTGAAAAAGTTGCACCATATTTATTTGTAGATAAAGGAGATGGTGCTATAATAAAAGAATTGGAAATTATAGATGATGAGGGAATTTCTTATGAAGCATTTTATCATACATTGCTTGATTTACACAATGAAACAGAAGAGTTAAGAGATTTAATTGAGGGGGATGATGGAAACTTTGAAGAATGAAATAGAGAAAATATTTAAAAAGGATTTAATATATAAACCAGAAAGAGTAGATAGCGAAGTAAAGGATAACTACACAATTGTTAAAGTTAAAGAAAATGACCCTAAGGCAGATTTTAAAGAATTAAAAATTAAATTTTCAAGAGAAATTAGAATTTTACCTATTATAATTGATAAAGACAAATACCACAATGTTTTTAATATTAAAGGGAATAAAAAATGCGAATGTGCAATTTTAGTAAAGGAAAATGATAACTATTATTTAACTCTTGTAGAAATGAAATCTACACTTAGAAATCTTAGAGTAAGTAATCTTAAAAAAATTAAAGAAAAATTTAAATGTTCTCTTTATGTATCGTTGATTATCTTAAAACTTTTTGATATAAATCCAAAAAAATTTTATGGTTTAATCCCACATCCTAAAAAAGAAACAATATCTCCAACAACCTTTGATATTGCAAATAAACATGACAGTGACGAAAGAGAATTTTTAAAAGAATGGCAAAGTTCAAAATTAGAATTTGAATGGGTATATGGTAACAAAATAACACTACATAAAAAAGAATTTAATAACGACTTTATAACTTGGAATGAAATAAACATATAATGGAAATGTGAAACAATGAAAATCCTAATTGATAATAAAGGAAAGGAAAGAGCAAAACACATCATGCATGAAAAACATGATTAAACGTGAGAAAATGGATGTTTATGAGGTTTTATTTGAAAAATGCCTGGAATATGAAGTTTTATTGAATGAAAAGAAAATTCCACTTTGGAAATTAAAAAAGGAAGATCTTGACAATGTTGATTTTGATTTGCCCTGGGAACATATACAGGATTTGGCTATTTACCTATACGAATTGAAAAGAGAACAGCAAAAGTCTAAGGAACTTTTAAAGTGCGATATTGATGAAATACTGGTGGGGATGGCTTTTTTGAAGTCTAAAAAATCAGGTTCTTTGATAAGTGATGAACTAACTGGAATAAAAACCTGTTTAAATTATTTAAGTGAGCTCATAACTGCAAGGATAAACTGTATAGCGAGATACCATTACTTAATGAAGAATCCTGGCAACAGAAATATTTTTGATGACGTTATTCTGAAATTTCCACAAAAAAAGGATGTAAAGGTTAAAAATACTGAAGATTTGGAGAAAATAGTATTTAAACTTAAAAATCTTGATTTTAACTATGATTAATAATATGTCATTATTTCCTTGTAGTTTCGCTACAGTGGATGGAGCTCGCCCTATTTCATCCGGTGATTGAATGAAAACCTAGGGTTTTCATAGCTCACCTTCGCTTCTCGACGAAACCTTCGGTTTCGTGAGTCTCGACAAAAACCAAAGGGTTTTTGTGAGTCAACAAATTTCTTTGAAATTTGTCTCTACAGTAAATCCTTCGGATTTACTTCGACACTCAGGTGATTGAACAAAAATCATTTGTGATTTTTGTAGCTCACCTCATTTCATTCGGTGATTGGACAAATCCCTACGGAATTTGTAGCTCACCTCATTTCATTCGGTGATATCATGGATTTTGATGAAGAAGTTTTTCTAAATCTCTATGAAGATAAATTAAAACAGTACATTAAGGAGTATCTTTCTTCAAACACCATTAAAAACAATATATTCGAATTTGATGTGGAATGTTTTTTAAATAGATTTCCTGAAGCCTGTGAATTAAACGATCTGATAATTGAAAATCCAAAAAATGTTGAAGAATCCATATTTTACATTTTAAAGGAAGTTTATTTGGAACTATTTGGTGATGACGATAGAACAAAAAGGGAGTTGGAAAAAGTACAGATAGCCTTTAAAAATCCACTTGGCTGTGAAAAGAAAATTGAAGATATTAACTCATCAGATATTAATAGGCTTACCAAGTTTGAAGGAACCATAATAAAAGCTGCAAAAGTATGTGCTTTGTTAAAAAAAGCCTGTTTTGTATGTAGAAATTGTGGTGAAATAAGGTATAAAACAATTCATAACTATTTTGAAGATCCAAGGATGTTCTGCAAAAATGAAAACTGTAAAAGTGAGATGAGCCTTGATTTGGACAATTCATCATACATAAACATTCAAGAGCTGGAAATTCAACAACCAATAGATCTAATGAAGAACCCTGATGATCCCCCTAGAAGTATAAGGGTTTTTCTTGAAAACTCGGAAGGAATATACTCGGGAAGGGTTGATGTTGTAGGAACTGTAATGAAAAAACGTACCAAGCCAAATATGCCTGTTTTTGAGATATATGTGAAGAGTAACTACATAAAACTAAGTGAAAGTTTCCAGAAGATAGAGGTTAGGGACATAATAAACAGACCTGATTTAATCGATACCCTAAATGAGCTCGGTAAAAAAAAGAACATAGTTGATATTCTTTCTCAATATCTAATACCTCAAATTAAAGGTTATGATTTGGTTAAAAGGGCAATATTTTTACAGCAGATAAAGGGATGTACTAAATTCCTCCCTGATGGAACCCAGCTTAGAAAAGATAGCCATATACTTTTGATTACAGATCCAGGAATTGGGAAATCTACAATGCTTAGGAGGATAACAAGATTATTCCCACAAAACGCCTACGCATCTGTAACCACTGCAACTGGTGGGGGTTTAACTGCAAACGTTGTTAGGGAAAGTACTGAGATAGGAGATGGCTGGGTTGTTAAGCCAGGTGTTTTTGTTAGGGCCAATGAGGGAACTGCCTGTATTGATGAATTAACCGTGGACAAAAACGTTATGAAATATATTTTAGAAGCTATGGAAAGCCAGACGATTCACGTGAATAAAGGAGGTATAAATGTAAAATTACCTGCAAAATGTGCGGTGCTTGCAGCTTGTAACCCTAAACGTGGAAGGTTTGATTTAAACATGGGTGTAGTTGAACAGATAGGCATCCCTTCACCGCTTTTGAGTAGATTCGATTTGATATTCCCATTGAAAGACATGCCAAATAGAAAAAGGGATGAGGAAATCGCAGAACATATTTTAAACACCCACATTGAAACAGCAGTTAAAGACTATAAGATAATGGGAGCTATCGATATTGATGGTATTACTGTTGATGAGAACCTTATAAAGAACTATATAATTTATGCTCGAACCTGTGCTTATTTCGAAGAAAATCATAATTTATTTACTGGTACAGAAGTGGATGAAACCAAGCTGAAAAATCCTTATTTAACAGATAAGGCCAAGAAGATAATAAAGGACTACTACATAAATATGAGGAAGTTAGGGGAGGGAAACAATCCAATTCCAGTAACTGCAAGACAGTTAGAAGCTGCCATAAGACTTTCAGAAATGCATGCAAAAGCGAGACTTGCAAAGAAAGTGGAGGAGAAGGATGCCAAAGCGGCATTAAATATTATAGAAGAATGTTTAAAGGAAATTGCATACGACCCAGAAACAGGAAAGTTCGATATAGACAAAGGAATGGGGCAAATGCCAAAATCAAAAGTAGATAAAATGGATAAAATCCTGGACATAATACGTGAGCTCTCTGCTTTAAGTGATAACAAACTGGCTCATGAAGATGACATAATAGAAAAGGCGTCTGAATACAACATATCTGAAAAAGATGTTGAAGATATTCTTGGAAAATTAAAGAGGAATGCTGAAATATTTTCCCCAAAATATGGATACTACAGGGTTTCATAGTGGCGAAGCTAACAGAATACGACTATATATTATTTAATCTTAGAAATTTTAGGAGTTGGTAGTATGGAAATTATATCAAAAATAAACGAAGAATTCGATAAACTAATTGCACAAAAAGAAAGCAACATAATCACTATGTTGGAAGATTTAGAAGATGAATTTGAAAAAAAGTATGGGGATATGAGTTCACAGACTTCTGAACAAATGGAGGAAATACAGGATTTAGAGGATGCACTATGGGATTTTACTGATGAAGTATTTGCACTGGTAAAACATGGAAATGTTCCATCTGAAGCATTTGAAGAATTAAAAGAGATATTCAATGAGTACGTGGCAAAGGCGTTTACCGAAGAAATATTCAATGCAGAAGGTCTAACCTTCGAATTGAGAGCGTTTGCTAAAAAATACGGAAAATATAAACCAACAGGATTAGCACTTGAAAAAGAGATAAAGGATGTAAAATTTTAAGTGATACATTCAAATAGAATCATTTACCAATTCAGTTAAGTCCACCAACACTGATAATTTATTTTTTGCCTCTAAAAATGATGTTTCATTCAGTAAATCAAGTATTTGACTGGTGTAACAGTATGTTCCGCCATTTTCTAAAATTTTTCTAGTTACAAGTAAATTTGACGCATCAAATGGTGTAACGAGCATAAATGGAATTTCATCCTGTCCGATGTATTCTTTTAAAAGTTCCCTTTTGTGAGGTATTTTATCTCGAAGGTCACGTACTCTTTCCTTTGAGATACATGTTTCTATAAAACCAATATCTCCTTTTTCATTTGCTATAATTATATCGTATTCTGCCAAACATATCATATCCTTCCAAATAACAAAATCTCCTGTGGGGTTATAATGTAATCCATTCTCAGGTCTGTCTGTTTTATCCCATGTAAAGAGCATATCGCGCCCTTTTCTGGCAACTTTCAAACCATTAGTTTTTTTAGCAATATTGACAATAGCTTCGTATATTATATATTCGTACCAACGCCCTTTTGTATGTAATAACCAAGGTTCGTCTCGAATATGATTGGCTGAATTGGTTAGTATATCTTTTGAAAACTTAAAAGATTCTAATTCTCCTTTAAGAATGTTCATTATATTCATAGAAACACTTTTTGAAAAATTTAAAAAATAAAATAGTAGTTCTTTTTTAAAATAATATATTATGATTACATAAGCAAGTTGATTCCTTCCATTAAAGCTTCAACAGATGCTATTATTATGTCCCCATGTGCTTTTTTAACTTCCACAGTTTCACTACCTCTTCTTAAGTTGACGGTAACTTCGATTAAGGCATCTGTACCTCCACTAATGGCTTTAACGTTGTAATCTTCAAGTTCTATATCTGCTACGCCACTTAAAGCTTTTCTAACTGCATTAATTGCAGCATCAACTGGTCCAACACCATAGGAAGATTCTAAAATACCTTCTTTTTTACATTCATCTGCAAACTTCAATTTAATTGATGCCAGTGGCGTTACCTTGTTTCCAGATATTACTGTAAGTTCATCCAACAATACTTTTTTCTCTATTTCTACGCCTATTACTTCGTTTATGATGGTTTTTAAGTCCACATCTGAGATGTATTTACCCAAGTCCCCAAAGTTCTTAATTCTCTCATAAACTTCCTCAAACTGTTCATCAGTTAATTCAATGTTCATCAACTCAAGTTTGTATTTTAATGCAGCTTTTCCACTGTGTTTTCCAAGTATAATTCTTCTTTTATTACCTACGAGCTCAGGTGGTATAGGTTCGTAGGTCTGAGTATTTTTAATAAGTCCATCTACGTGAATTCCTGCCTCATGGGCAAATGCATTGTCTCCAACTATTGCCTTATTTTGAGGCACTGGGAGGTTCATATATTTGGATACCATTCTTGAAGTTTTGTACAGCTTTTCGGTTTTTACATTTGTTTTGATGTTGTAAAGTGTATGAAGTGCCATTACAACTTCTTCTAAAGATGCATTTCCGGCCCTTTCTCCAGTTCCATTCATGGCTACGTGGCACTGTTCTGCACCGCCCCTAACTGCTGAAACTGTGTTTGCAGTGGCCATTCCAAAGTCATTGTGACAGTGGACAGATATTGGAATATCTATGTTTTCCTTAAGTGTTTTAAATAACTCCATGGATTTTTCTGGTGTTAAGATACCGACGGTATCGCATACACATGCACGATCGGCTTTTAATTCGCTTCCTTTTTTAAAGAGCTCAATTAAAAAATCTAAATCACTTCTTGTAGCATCTTCAGCAGAGAGCTCTACAATTAGACCATGATCTTTTGCATATTCAATTGCTTTCAATGCGGCATTTAGTGTTTCTTCAGGAGTTTTCCTTAATTTATATTTCATATGGATATCTGAGGTAGGGACTACTAAATGAATACTATCCACATCACACTCTAATGCAGAATCTATATCAACTGTTAAAGCCCTTACAAAGGAGCATATTTCTGCATTTAAATTCTGCTGAGTTATTAACTTTATTGCTTCCCTTTCTCCTTTTGATGTTATGGCACTTCCTGCTTCTATAACATCCACTCCCAATTCATCTAGTTTTATGGCTAGCTCTAACTTCTGACTTGGAGTTAAAGACACCCCTGGAGTTTGTTCTCCGTCTCTCAATGTAGTATCAAATATTCTCACCATAAAAATCACTTCAACAGATTATATTATTGATGACCAATTTTTGTTTTTTATAAATCATACACATATAAATTTATTAATTCATTATTTTTTGATGAGTAATATAATACTATTTACTCGTATATATTCATCGCATATGCTAAACTAATAATTTAAGTATAATTATTTAATAATTAAATTAAATAACAATAAATGTTAAAACATATTTTTATATACTGATTTGTAAATGAATATAATCATAAACTTTTTATATTTATGTGATTAACTTTAATAGAATTTAAATGTTTCATGGAACTAGAATATAGTTCATCCTACCTTATAGTCGTTTGATGAAATCGAAATACTGCATAACTGTCAACGGCATGTCTATTCTATAATAATTATTGCAAACCATATAATGGTTAATATCAATAAAATTTTAAAATCGTAATACAACATTATTGTTGGAATTTACGGATGAACTATAATTTGCCAGATAACATTTATAAAATGTGTTATTTAAAAGGTGGTGTTGTTTGGTTACAGTAATGAAATTCGGTGGAACCTCTGTAGGAAGTGGAGAAAGAATAAAAAATGTTGCCAAAATTGTTGTTGATAAATCAAAAGAAGATGATGTGGTAGTTGTAACCTCTGCAATGACTCAAGTTACCAACTCACTTGTTGGCATATCAAAACAGGCTTTAGATGTAAGGGACATTGCCAAAATAAATAATTTCATATCAGATTTGAAAGAAAAACACGAAATAGCAATAAATGAAGCAATAGACGATGAAGGAATAAGAGAAGAAGTATGTAATGTAATAACAAGCTCATTAAACGAACTTGAAAAGGTCTTGATCGGTGTGGCATACCTTGGGGAGCTCACACCAAAATCAAAGGATTACATACTTTCATTTGGTGAAAGATTGTCTGCCCCTATTCTAAGTGGGGCAATTAGGTCTTTGGGAAAGAAATCCCTGTTTTTAACCGGTGGTGAAGCAGGTATAATTACAGATGATAACTTTGGATGTGCAAGACCTTTAAAATTAGAAGTTAAAGAAAAAATAAACCCGCTCTTAAAAGAAGGCTATATTCCAGTTGTAACTGGATTTATAGGCGGAACAAAAGATGGAAGTATAACCACATTTGGTAGAGGAGGTAGTGATTACTCTGCCGCATTAGTTGGTTCTGGATTGGATGCCGATATGGTAGAAATATGGACCGATGTTAGTGGTATCTTAACTGCAGACCCAAGAATGGTTCAAAATGCCAGAAGAGTTCCAAAAATGTCCTATGTTGAAGCTATGGAGCTCGCATACTTTGGTGCAAAGGTACTTCATCCAAGGACAATTGAGCCAGTAATGGTGAAAAACATTCCATTGAAGATTAAAAACACATTTAAACCTGAAGATGAAGGTACATTGATAACAAACGACCAGGAATTAAGTAACCAGATCATAAAGGCAATAACTACAATAAAAGATGTTGCTTTGATTAACATTTGCGGTGCTGGAATGGTTGGAGTAAGTGGCACTGCAGCAAGAATATTTAGTGCACTTGGAAGAGCTCAGGCAAATGTTATTCTTATAACTCAAGGTTCGTCTGAAACAAACATTTCAATCGTAGTTCATGACAGTGAGTCTGAAGTTGAAAAATGCGTTAAAGAGCTTGAAAAAGAGTTTAGCACCCGCCATCTTATAAAAGAGATATCTGTTGACAATGACGTATGTGTGGTTTCAGTTGTAGGGGCAGGTATGAGAGGTTCCAAAGGCATTGCAGGTAGGCTGTTTAGTGCAGTAGCTGAAAGCGGTGCAAATATAAAAATGATAGCTCAAGGTTCATCTGAAGTAAATATATCATTCGTAATTGGAGAAAAAGAGCTCGAACCTTGTTTAAAAACACTGCATAAAATATTCATTGAAGATGCTGAAAATTAATTAAATTAACAAAATAATTTATTTTCTATTTTTCATCTGTTTTAATAAAATAAAAAAATAAAATAGTTATATTAAATTTAGAGTATGGAATTAATCTTTAGTTATTAATTCTTCAGGAACAAGTTCTTCTTTTATTCCTTTTCTACCCTTTGGATGGCTTCTTTCTTTATCTTCTTCTATTTGTTTTTCTACAGATATTAGAGCATCTTTCAATGCTTCTATGAAATCCCATCTTTGTTTTTCAACTACGAGCTGTAGGTCTTCTCCTTCTGAGATTATTCTTTTTGTTGAAGATAGTTTTGGTCTTCCTTCCCCTACATATAACTTTCTTGGTGTTTTTACATATACTTTAATTGTATAGTATGGAACTCCACCTTTGTCATGTTCCTTTTTCATGACAATTTTAATCCAGTGTAGTCTTTTTGAGTAGGTCACTATCTTTTTAACTTCTGTTGCTATGATTCTTTCTGCCAATTCTTTTAGTTCAACATCAAATTCACCTTGGAGCTCTACTTCAATAGTTGATACTTCTTTTAACTCTTTGATGTATTTCATTATGTCCAATCTTGTTACTATGCCCCTCAAAGTATCTTTTTTAACTATTGGAACTCCCCTAATATCGTGTTTTTCCATTAATTCTGCAACATCTGCAATTGAAGCACTTATGTCTGCAGTTATTAATGGAGAATTCATTATAGTTGATACTGGTTGTGCCATTCGCGGCACTTTTTCCCCTGCAAATTCGCCAACGGTCATTTTTCTTTTAGGCTTAAAGACTTTTCCAATTATATCATCTTCAGTTACAATACCAACAGGTTTTCCATCTTCATCGAGTACTACAAGCCTTCCAATGTTATACTTTTTCATTAAACTTCTCGCTTTACCTATGCTTTCATCTTTATCTATTGTTATGGGGCTTCTTGTCATTATCTTACTAACTTTTACGTCTTTTAGTAACTCTGAAGTTGCTGCTCTTTTCATTATGTCGTAGTCAGTTACTATCCCTACCAAATTTCCTTCTTCATCCACAATTGGTGCAGCTCTTTGCCCACTGTCTATCATCTGACATACGGCCTCCATTGTGGGAACGTCTTGTTTTATACAGTGGGGTTTGAACATTAACTCTGCAACTTTTTCGTTTAATGAAGTTGCAAGTAGAAGATCGTGTATTGTTACTAAATATATTTCCTTATTTTCGTCTACGATCACCAAATTGTGGAATTTGTTACTTTCCATTACCCCTATAGCTTTGGATATTGGAGTCTCAGGAGTTATTGTAACTACTTCCTTTGTTGCTATGTCTATTACTGGTTCTTTCAACATCTTTCTCCCCCTAACTGTTATACAATATATACTCTGTGATTACTATTTTATATTATTTCCGATATGATTCCTTAATTGGGACTAGGGGGTAAAAACAAAATAGAAAATAGAAAGAAAAAAATTAAAAATTAAATTGACAAAACATCTAGTATGATTTATTCAAAATAGAAAAAAAGAAATAGAAAATAACATTAAAATAATTAACTACATATTGCAACTTTGTTTTATTTGTAGTTCAGCATTCCTTTAAACATTCTTAAGCCATCATCAGATCCAAGTTCTTTTTCACTGGCCCTTTCTGGATGGGGCATTAATAAAACACAGTTGCCTTTTTCATTGCAAACCCCAGCTATGTTGTCTACTGAACCATTTGGGTTGCTGTCTTCTGTGATTTCTCCATTTTCATCACAGTATTTAAATACAATCATGTTATTTTTGTACATTGTTTGTAGTGTGTCTTCGTCTGTGTAAAATCTACCTTCAGCATGGGCAATAGGTATTTTTAATACTTCTCCTTTTTCATAGTATTTTGTAAAAGGAGTTTTGTTGTTTTCTACCCTTATATACACCCATTTACATATAAACTTTGAATTTAAATTGTTTGTTAAAGTACCGTAAGAGAATCCTGCTTCTAAACCAATCTGAGCTCCGTTACAGATTCCTAAAACTGGTTTCCCTTCATCAACCATCTTTTTTAATCCCATTATTACTGGAGTTTTTGAGCTAATAGCACCAGCTCTTAGGTAATCACCGTAAGAGAATCCGCCGGGAATCACTGCACCATCAAATCCATCTAAATCGGTTTCAGTAAACCATACTAATTCTGGTTTTCCACCCGCCAATTCAACTGCATGACACACGTCTTTATCACAGTTGGTACCAAGAAACTTTGTAATTGCAACCTTCATGACTACACCTTCATGTAGAGAATTTAAACTCTTTTTAGTTCAGATGCCAATACCTTTAAGAATTCTTTTGTTAGTATATGTACTTTTTCAGTTCTATCAGCAAGTTCAACGATTTTCACTCTTAGTCTTTCTTCATCACATCGTTCAATGTCTCTTGCCTTAATGGTCTTTCTCTTATCATTTCTAGCATTTTCTTCAGCTAATTTTGTTGTGGTTACGATTATCTCCTGTAAAATCCCTACCAACATTTCTACAGATTCAGCTGAAATGTTCATATCTGTGTTTTCTTTCATTAATCTTTTAACAGTTCCTTTTGGTATCATTATATGCCTCCATTAAAGTCTTCAAATACATATGTATTATAGTTATTTAAATCTTTTTTAAGTCTTAAGAAAACTAAGTATAGTTGGTGTGCAATTTTAATTAAGCATATTACATACATCTAAAATTAAAAAACTATCAAATATTGTTTAATTTAAACAAATAAAAACATTAGAATAAATTTTATTTATTATTTTATATTTATGTAATGCACATCACCTAAACTAAAATTAAATTTTGGTATTACATGTTCCCGAGTGGGACGATATTATTTTCTTCAAACTCTATAAACTCTTCCCAGTGTTTTTTACACTCACAGTTTATATTTAGTATTTCAAGATTTTGTGTAAGTGTGAATTCAGTTAACGCATCCTTTATTTTATAATTGCATTTACAATCAAGAGTGTTGTGAGCTCCTCTTTTTGTTGGAATTCCTGATGTATCACACATTATAAGTTTATCAGGATTTTGGCCTTTAACTTCTTTTAAGATTTCCAAAATACTCCATAAGAAGGGTGGTCTGTACTGATCCTTTTTCCACAGTGTTTCTACCAAAGTTCCTTTGTGGATGGTTGATGGACAGTAGGATATTCTACTACATCCTAACTCAATACATTGGTTTGCAGAGTTTATAGAATCGATTATTGCCTCTTTTTCAGTTATGAAAGGCGGTTTTATTAAAAGATAGGCTTTAATTCCAACGCTGTACTTTTTTGCAGTTTCTATTGCTTTAACTATTTCTTCTCTTGAAACTCCTTTATGGATTGATACATTTCTTATTTTTTCGTTTAGCGATTCTATACCTACTCCGATTTCAACGTTACAGCTGAGATACTTCCTAATTGTTTCTAAATTTTCATCGGTTATATACTCGGGCCTAGATTCCATGGCAACTTCTTTTACACCGAGCTCGCCAATTTTTTTAAGTATATATTCCCTAGCTTCCTTTGGAACTTCAAAGTCATCTAAGAAACTACCTGAAGTGAATAATTTAACTGAAAACCCTTCTGGATTTTTATCTATCTGTTCTTTGAATTTGCCCAATGCACTGTTAAATTGATTTATTAAATTCTCAACACTGATTTCTATCGGGGAGCTGTCCATTAAATAACTACACATTGTACAGCCCCCACTTTCATAAGCCCATCTGCATCCGACAGTTCTTAAAATTATTGTTAAGCTCTTTCCGAGTGTTTTATCCAAAAATATATCATCCTGAACCCATGTGGCTATTGGTCTGTCTGGATTCGGTTTTTTTCTTCTTTTTAAATGTCTTTCTCGCATACTCTTTAAAAATACTTTCATTTTTTTCTCCTCAGGTAAATTTAGTGGATAACTCCGTCAAATAAAAACCATCATACATAATACACAATAAATATTTAAAAAAATAAATAAATTAACCTTCGAGCAGAGCTACGAAGATTTGTAGTTTTGGTAAAACAAGAATCTTAAAACTAAGGTTTTAAATCCTGCCTATTTCATTCACTACGAACTAAATATTATCTAACTTCCATTTCATTTAGTGAATAAACACCTAATTCTCCGGTTTTAATGGATTCCATAGCTTTAATTGCTGCATTAGCACCTTGTAATGTGGTTATGTATGGTATATTAAGTTCAACTGCAGCTCTTCTTATGTAGTATCCATCTGATTTTGCCCTATCTCCTGAAGATGTATTTATTATTAAATTTATTTCTCCCTTCTGCATCAATTCTAAAATGCTATCCTTCATACCTTCAGATATTTTTTTAACAACCTTTGCATCTATACCATTATTTCTTATGATTTCTGCAGTACCTTTCGTAGCAACAATTTCAAATCCTAACTCAGAGAATTTTTTAGCTATCTTAGGTATGTGCTTTTTATCCCTATCTCTTACACTTATAAATACTGTGCCAGATGATGGGAGCTCCATGTTTGCAGATAACTGGGCTTTGTAGTATGCCTTACCAAAATCTACATCTATACCTATGGCTTCACCTGTTGACTTCATTTCAGGGCTTAATACTGGATCTACACCAGTTAATTTCTGGAATGGGAATACTGCTTCTTTAACACTCACATATTTTGGCTTTGCTAAACCTACATAGCCTAATTCTTTGAGCTTGTGCCCCATTATAACCTTTGTAGCAATTTTCGCAAGTGGTATTCCTATAGACTTACTTACATACGGAACAGTTCTTGAAGCTCTTGGGTTTGCCTCGATAATGTAAACTTTTCCATCTTTTATGGCGTACTGTATGTTTATTAAACCAACTACTTTAATTTCTTTAGCTAATTTTGTTGTATATTCTACGATTTTATCTATTATCTCCTTAGATAGGGTCTGAGATGGAATAACACAGGCACTGTCTCCACTGTGAACTCCTGCTTCTTCTATGTGTTCCATAATGGCTCCGATGAATACATCTTCACCATCGCATACTGCATCAACATCCACTTCAATTGCATCTTCAAGGAACTTGTCAATTAAAATCGGATGTTCGGAAGATACCCTTACCGCTTCCCTCATATAGTCTTTTAATTCATCGAGGTTGTAGACAATTTCCATGGCCCTTCCACCGAGAACATAGGAAGGTCTAACTAAAACAGGATAGCCTATTTTTTCTACGATTTTTATGGCTTCTTCTTCGCTAAATGCTGTAGCTCCTTCAGCCTGTGGAATATCGAGTTTTTTCAATACTCTTGAGAACTGCTCCCTATTTTCTGCTAAATCGATTGAATGTGGTGAGGTTCCAAGTATATTTACCCCTGCATTGTGTAACTTCATAGCAAGGTTTATTGAAGTTTGACCACCGAATTGAACAATTACACCAAGTAAATCCCCGTTTTTAGATTCGATATCTATTATGTTCATAATTTCTTCAAATACCAGCGGTTCAAAGTATAATTTATCGGATGTATCGTAGTCAGTACTTACAGTTTCAGGGTTGTTGTTTACAATAATCGCTTCAATACCCATTTCCTTTAGGGCAAAAATTGCATGAACTGTTGAATAGTCAAATTCTACTCCCTGTCCAATTCTTATAGGTCCAGAACCGATTATTATAACTTTTTTTCTGTCTGAAGGTACACTTTCATTCTGTTCATCGTAAAATAGTCTTTCATAACAGGAATAGTAATAAGGAGTCTTAGCTTCAAATTCTGCTGCACAAGTATCTACTATCTTATAAACTGGTACGATGTTAAGTTTTTTTCTGAGCTCCCTAATTTCATCTTCAGTTTTTCCCAGCAAATTGGCTAATTGAACATCTGAAAATCCAAGCATTTTGGCCTTCAAAATTACTTCCTTTAATTTTTCATTGGCTATCATAATTTCCCTCAAATATTGTATTTAACTCAGATAATAGGAGATTAAAATATTATTTTAAATTAGTCTGATAGTATAGTCGTTCTGCAATTAAACAAATTCCTTCGGAATTTGTAGCTCTTCGCTTCGCTCCGATTAAGTGATTGTTATATTGAATAGAGACTTTGCATCCCCAAATATGTCTCTTCACTTCGTGAAGAGGCATCTGGTTTGGGGATTACCGAACGAAGTGAGGTAAGCTACAAAAATCACGAAGTGATTTTTGTTCAATCCAACACCTTTTATAAAGGGGTTGGAAATAAAGGGTTTGGAATTAGATCAATCTAGAAAGTACTTCAAGCTCTTTTTTGGTATCAACAATGTTCTTTATCTTTTTAATAAAGAACTCATCTATTTTAGTGTATTGACAAATTTCCTCAACTGGCCATCCTTTATCAAGTGCATCCGCTATAACAAAGAGTCTTTCATCAGTAGGGTTATTTAATATATCCATTATTTCTTCGTTGGTGTAGTCTTTGTCCTTTCCATCTCCAATCAATCCAAATTTACCTACGTCTAAACTTCTAACTGCTTTTTGGAGAGCTTCTTCCAACGTTCTACCAATTGCCATAACTTCTCCAGTGGATTTCATTGAAGTTCCAAGATGTTTGTCCACTGTTTTAAACTTGTCAAATGGCCATCTTGGTATCTTAACTACAACGTAGTCCAGTGTAGGTTCAAAGCTTGCAGGAGTTTCTTTTGTAACATCGTTTCTAATTTCGTCAAGGGTCATACCAATGGCAATCTTAGCTGCAATCTTAGCAATTGGATATCCTGTGGCTTTACTTGCAAGTGCAGAGCTCCTTGAAACCCTTGGGTTTACTTCAATAACTCTGTATTCGGTCATTTCCTTGTTTACTGCAAATTGAACGTTACAGCCACCTTCTATCTTTAAATGTCTTATAATTTTCAAGGCCGCATTCCTTAACTTTTGGTGGAATTCATCACTTAGTGTTTGGGATGGGGCAACGACAATACTCTCCCCTGTGTGTACTCCCATAGGGTCTATGTTTTCCATATTACATACAACTATACAGTTGTCCTTTGAATCCCTCATAATTTCGTATTCAAACTCTTTCCATCCTAATACGCTTTCATCAATTAATACCTGATTAATAATCGAATATTTAAGACCTTTTTCTGTTATATCAATTAGTTCTTCTTCATTATGTGCTACTCCACCACCTGTTCCACCAAGTGTGAATGCAGGTCTTACTATAACTGGATATCCTAGTTCTTCCACAGCTTTAAGAGCTTCTTCAATTGAATTAACAGCATAAGATTTTGTTACTGGCTGGTCTATCTCTTCCATAGCTTTGTTGAATAATTCCCTATCTTCACATGTTTCAATTACGTCTTCCTTTGATCCCAATAATTCAATACCATACTTTTCCAAAGTTCCTCTTCTATAGAGCTCCATTGCAAGGTTTAAACCTGTCTGACCTCCCATTGTAGGTAGTATTGCATCAGGTCTTTCCTTTTCAATTATCTTTTCCACTATCTTTGGATGGAGTGGCTCGAGATATACCTTATCTGCAATGTTTGTATCTGTTTGAATAGTTGCAGGGTTTGAGTTAACTAAAATAGTGTATATTCCTTCTTCTTTTAATGATTTACAAGCCTGAGATCCTGAAAAATCAAATTCTGCAGCCTGGCCAATTACAATTGGACCAGAACCCAAAATCATGACTTTTTTAATATCTTCTCTTTTCAAAATTCCACCTATGTCCATACTTTTATCTTAGTGTTGTAATTCTTAAAAGTATATAAAATTGAAATAATCATGAGTAAAAAGTAGATTGAAGTTGAGTGTTACGTTTGATATAGTGATATACTGTTATACTTTATATTAATTCCTTTATCCCAACATGAGTATAACAGAGGTTATTTTTAAATGTGTGCCTTGCATGTATATGTCCCTACAATATACATGTAGGGAAATTAAAAACGAGGTTATAACTACCATTCTATTGTATTGACATATATTTATACATCACCCATATATGAATTAAACTGATAGTTGACGATAATAATCATGGAGCTCTGAATAACATATCAATAAAAAATACCAATAATACATTATAAAAATTAAAAATAAAAGGGTAAAAATGTGATGGTCAAAATCCAAGAGCCAATATAAACTCACTTTCAAAATTATCGTGACTACTTAATTCGATATATTTCGTATTTTTTACCAATTCATTAGCTTCATTTCTAATTTTTTTAGATAATAGGGCCATTATAGTCCCCCTTCCAGCAGCATTATCAATATGTATTATATTATCCAAATCCGGTAAAAGACCTATGGTTTTTGCATTTTCAACATCGATATGGCATCCAAATGCTCCAGTAACATATACTTTAGAGATATCTTCTATATCAATCCCATATTCATAACAGAGAATTTTTATTCCTGCATATATTGCTCCTTTTGCAAGTTGTACTTCCCTAATATCTCCCTGTGTGAAGTAAATAGGATCTTCAATGATAAATTTATTTTCCTTTAAGTTTTCATGTTCTCCAGTAAATCTACCGGTTTTATCAATTAATCCAGATTTTAAAAATTCAGCTACAATATCTATTATTCCAGACCCGCATATTCCAATTGGAGGCGTTTTATTTCCTATGGTTTCATAGTATACGTTATTTTCATCTATTTTTACTTTACATACGGCCCCTTCTCTCGCATTTGTTCCATACTCTATGCTAACTCCCTCAAATGCAGGACCTGCTGCACATGAACAGGTTAATAACTTTTCTTTATTCCCTAAAACAATTTCCCCATTTGTGCCGATATCTATAAGGAGACTTATATCATCTTTTTTATGCATTTCAGATGATAAAATCGCTCCAACCGTGTCTGCCCCAACATAACCTCCTATTATCGGAAGTGTGTAAATGTATGCGTTTCTTAAGTTTAGCCCCAACTCTTTTGCAGGAAGATATAGTGAGTTTTTAAATGTTGGAACATAAGGATAAGTTGCGAGATTTTTTGGAACTATCCTGTAAAAAAAGTGTATCATGGCGGTATTTCCTACAACACTAACTTCATAGATGTTATCCATTTTTATATTATTTTTTGAGCATAATTTTGATATGGAGTTGTTTAATTCAGTTATAAGTGTTTTTTGTAGTAGAGCTCCGTCGTTGTATGCTATTCTTGAAACAACATCTGCCCCAAATTGTCTCTGGGGGTTTAAAAAAGAGATGGTATCTAAAACAATGCCTCCACACATATCAACAAGATATACAACAACAGATGTTGTCCCAATATCAATTGAAAGTCCGTAAATTCCAGAAAAATCTTTTTCTACATTAACGACCTTATCATCCTTTAATACTAACGTTACTTCATCAGATAAATCCATGGAATTAAGCTTATTTATCGCATCCAATGTTAAGTTATAGGTAGATGATTCTAATACTGTTGTAGTAATTTTATTTATGTCAATATCCGGGTTTATTGAAGACCTCGAATGAAATCCATTAGTATTTTGGAGCTCATCTTCACTTCGTTCGGTGATTGAACAAACTCTTCGAGTTTGTAGCTCATCTTCACTTCGTTCGATGATATCCTTACAAACTACACCTTGGAAATTTGGAACTTTAATTGATACATCCCCATAAACTTTTGCCACACATGCCAGTGCATATCTATCTTCCACAATACTATCCTTATCGATATTTTCTAAACCTTTCTCCACTAAAACTTTACATTTGCTACATTTCCCAGTCCCACATGGGGCATCAATATACACTCCAGCTTTTATTGCCCCTTCGAGTATTGTGGTTCCTTCTTTAACTTTAATTGATTTTTCAGTTCCATCCTCTTTTACGTAAGTAATGTTATACATCATAACACCTTCCATAATGCACTAACGCCTCTAAGTTTTCCTTTGGAGCTCCCACAGGTAAGCTACATCCTGTGGATAATATGAAATCCCCACTCTTAGCTTCCATGCATTTCTTTACTTCCTCTTTTACTTTATCTACTTTTGAATAATACATCATTGAAGGATCAATATTTCCAAAAACAATTAAGTCGTTAAATACCTCAAAGGCTTTTGAAATGTCTAAATTATCATCAAAGCTTATGATTTTTGTATCTGTTTTCTTAACATCCTCTAATATTGGGTTAATGTCCCCACACATGTGTAAGATGGGAAAATCACATGCCTTCATTACTTTTTTTATCGGTTTAAAAGCAAATTTTCCATAAAATTCTGGACTAATAAGGGATGAAGATGCCACAGCATCAACAACAAAAGGGTATGCAATCTCATTTATGTCCTCTATAACAATTTTAGATATCTCAGTAGTTTTTTTAATCAAATCCTTAGCAAATTTTTCATTTTTTATTAAGTCTATCATAAATCTGTCAATGCCTCTCAAAATTGCTGCAAGAGTAAATGGGGCACTTACGCTTACAAATACGGTATTATTTTTTGAGTTGCAGTATTCAATTGCCTTTCTGTATTCAGGAATTCTTCCGCCACCTAAATCAATCGTTAAACTATCCACATCAAAATCTTCATTTACTTTCCCATACCTCTCAGATATACAGCTCCAATTGTACAACCCCATGGCTTCCACTTCAACATATATATCTGAGGAAAGATGAATAATATCATAGCCAAAATGTTCCTTTGCCTTACAAAGTGCTTTGCCAAAAATTTCCCCATTTCTACAAAAATAGTGCTTCTTACCGCATCCATAAAGTTTTGCAATATAACACCCACCCATTGGTGCTATCAAAGTTCCCTTTTTAACTTCCTCTTCAATATCAATCATAATCCACCCTCGAGTTAATCAATTTTATAATGTTTTTTTCGGGAGTATTGGGAAGCAACTCACAGCCTGTCGCTATTATGTGTTGTTTTCCCTTATCTTTTATGATATAATTTATTTGGGAGTCTATGCAGTCATTCAACATATCCTTAGGTTTTATATTCCCCATCAACACACAATCAAGAGCTCCTACAACATCCAAACTATCCTCAAAACTCAAAACATCTATATCCAATTTTTTCAACTGGTCAATAATTGGGGTTAATTCGCCACATATATGTAAAAATACCGGAGCCCCATAAGATTTTATAAATTTGAATATTCTTTTTAGATAGGGTATCCCAAATTCTTCATACATCTTTGGTCCAATGAATGGGGCAGTAGGGTCCCCTAAAAATGGAATTCCTTCATTTTCTATAATTATTCCAATATTTTCTTTGAGATTTTCCATATAATTGTCCATTTTTGAATGAATTTCTTCTTTTTTTAAATAAAGATTTATCATGAAGTTATCATCAATTGCAGATAGGTATGATATTGGACAGTCCAAAGCAACAGTTATATAGGTATCTTTTATTTTCCTCCCCAGTATCTTTAAAGTTTCAATTTCTAAACTTACATTTTCATGTATTAACGTGATTAAATCTGGTTTATATTTCTCATATAAATTTAAATGAAAATTAGACAGTTCTTTGTCTTTGTTCAATGAAAGATTTAAAAAATATGGGCTTATTATGGGGACGGAGGGAATATTGGCCCCTCCATCAAGAACACTATCAATTCTTTCTTTTGGCGTCATAAAAACACCCAATCCATCTTAAAAAAATATGGTTAATATATTGGTGTTGTTAAATAATGTCTTTATTCATCGGATTTTTACTGGATTTTTCCATAAGCTTCTGATGCTTCAACTATTGCTTTTACGTTTTCTTTCTTAGATTCTAATGGTATTTCACAACCTGATGCAAGAATAAACCCTTTTGGATTATCTGATGCGTATTCTATTGCCTTTTTACATTCATTAACAACATCTTCTTTACTTCCAAGGTATATGGTGCTTCCAGGATCTATATTTCCAATTATGCCTACTTTTTTACCTACTTTCTCTTTCATTTCTTTTAAATTGACGTTGGCATCAACACTTAAAAAATCCGCCCCGGTTTCAGCCATAAGCTCATGTATTGGGTTTGAGTCCCCACAAATATGCAATACTGCAGGTAATCCACGTTTGTGTATTTCATCTACAATCTCTTTGCATGGATTTAATGCAAACTCCTCATAAAATTTCGGGCTTATTAATGAACCAGATGCTATTGGATCACAAATTAAAGGTATCGCTCCCCTATCCATGCATGCATTTATAAATAATTTTGAGGTTTCTGTTGCCAGTTTTATTTCCTCTTTAACAACATCTGGATTCATTACCAAATCCATCATCATACTTTCTGCTCCGTGAACATTTCCCGTTATTGTAAATGGTCCTGGGACACACATTCCAATAAATACTTCATTTCCAATTTTTTCCACAAGATGCTCAATACATTTTAAAAATTCAGGCATTCTTCCGTCTTTTTCAGGATCTGGAATGGATATTTCATCAGGGGATATATGTTTTTTGACTACAGGGACATCGTCATCAAAAAACTCCAATTCACACCCCATAGCCTCAGCTTCTATACTCAAATCCGTTAATATTGTTACCAAATCTGGTTTAATCATATTGTATGTATATTCTATGGATTTAGCCAATTTAGTTCCATCTCTTGCAATTTCACTTACTGTATGTCCTGCCATTCTTCCAGCAAAGTTTCCAATAAGTGGGACTGCAGGTACTCTATCAATACCACTTCCAGTAATCGCCCCTAAAAGTCTTTCTTTTGGAGTCATTTTTTCACCTATTATTGTTCATTATTTCGTTTTTTATAGAGCTCTTTGGCAACTTTTAACGCTTCGTTAGCGTTTTCAGTATATGCATCTGCACCTATTTCTTTTGCAAAAGCAGAAGATACCGGACCTCCACCTATCATTACTATAAATTTATCCCTAGCACCTTTTTCTTCCAGAATATCAATAACTTTCTTCATATTGTACATCGTGGTTGTCATCATTGTGGACATCATGATTATATCTGCGTTATTTTCTATGGCATAATCTACGAATTTTTCACACGGTACATTTCTACCCAAATCATGAACTTCAAAACCCCCCGCTTCTGTCATCATTGCCACAATATTCTTTCCTATTTCATGAATATCTCCTTGAATTACCCCTATTACAATCTTAGCAGGAATATTGTCTTCATCTACTTTTACATGTGGTTTCAAGACATCTAGGGCTTTATTCATGGCATTTGAGGCCATTAATACCTCTGGAACGAAGTACTCTTTTTTTTCATATTTATCCCCCACCAACTTCATACCTTCACACAATCCATCCATTATAGCCACCTGTGCAGGAATTTCGGCTTTTAATGCATCATTTGCGGCATTTAAGGCCCCATTTTCATCTAAATTTACAACAGATTCTGCAAGTTTATTTAAAATTTCGGTACTCATCCTACCACCATATTAGATTTTTTAATGAGATGTATAGTTATGTTTTTGGTTATTTGTAATTTTATTTTTTAAATAATTTTCTTTTTATGTATTCTAATAAAAATATATGGATTAGAAAATCTAATATCAAAATATGGTAACTCATATTGCAGAATAAATCTATTGTAATCAACATATTCTGTGAAAATAGACAATACCTATTTCAATAAAAACTATGAAATAGGTGATAAATATAAACAAGAATAAACTTTTTGTCTAATTACGATAATCTCCAAAATGTAAAAGTGGAGTGTGTAAAAACGCATTTACATGATAGTGGTATTTTATCATCAAGTTACATAGGGTGAAACATTGAGAGACGTAGTTATGAAATATCTTCTTCAAAATTCAGTGAAGTATAATGGAAAACCAAATCCTAAAGCAGTTGTTGGAAAAATACTTGCTGAAAATCCAGATTATAGAAAAAATGCAAAAGAATTATTTAAACTAGCTGGGGAAATAGCCAAGGAAGTGGAAAGTATCCCATTAGACCAGCAAATTAAAAAATTAGAAGAAATCGCTCCAGAACTACTACATGAAGAAAAGACCGAAAGAAAAAAGAGGGAACTTGAATTGAAAAACGTTAAAGGTAAAGTTGTAATGAGGTTTGCTCCAAATCCTTCTGGACCTTTGCATTTAGGGCATGCAAGAGCTGCGGTATTAAACGATTATTTCTCAAAAAAATACGATGGAAAATTAGTTCTAAGGCTCGAAGATACGGACCCAAAAAGAGTACTTCCAGAAGCCTATGACATGATAAAAGAAGATTTAGAATGGCTTGGAGTTAAAATAGATGAAGTTGTTGTTCAATCTGAAAGAATGGAAATTTACTATGAATATGGTAGGAAGTTAATTGAAATGGGACATGCTTATGTTTGTGAGTGTGATCCTGAGGAATTTAGAGAATTGAGAAGTAAGGGAATAGCATGCAACTGTAGAGATAGGGCGGTGGAAGAAAATTTAGAGCTCTGGGAAAAAATGTTAAATAGAGAACTTGAAAATGTTGCAGTTAGGTTAAAAACTGACATACAGCACAAAAACCCGTCTATAAGGGATTTCCCAATATTTAGAATTGAAAGAACGCCACATCCAAAAACTGGGGACAAATACTGTGTTTATCCATTAATGAACCTATCTGTATCTGTAGATGATCATTTACTTGGAATGACTCATGTTTTAAGGGGAAAAGATCACATAGTAAATACAGAAAAGCAGAAGTACATTTTTGATTACTTTGGATGGGAAATGCCCGAATATATCCACTACGGTATTTTAAAGATTGAAGGGCCGGTTTTAAGCACTTCAAAAATGCATGCAGGTATTGAAGAAGGAACCTATAAAGGATGGGATGATCCAAGATTAGGAACTCTAAGGGCCTTAAAGAGAAGGGGAATAAAATCAGAAGCAATATATAAACTAATGACCGAAATAGGAATAAAACAGGCAGATGTTAGATTCTCATGGGAAAATCTCTATGCGGCAAATAAGGATATAATAGATAAAGATACAAGGAGATTCTTCTTTGTCTGGAATCCAAAAAAGGTTATTATAGAAGGTGCTGAAAAAACTGTTTTAAATTTAAGAATGCATCCAGATAGATCAGAGTTTGGAGAAAGGGAGTTAATATTTGACGGAAATATTTATGTCTCAGATGATTTGGAGCTCGGAAAAATGTATAGATTGATGGAATTGTTTAATATCGTTGTTGAAAAGATAGAGGACAATACAATTTATGCAAAATACCACAGCGATGATTTTAAAATTGCAAGACAGAACAAGGCAAAAATCATCCACTGGATTCCTGTAAAAGATGCAGTAAACGTTAAAGTCATAGATACAGATGCAAATGAGCACGTTGGATTTGCAGAAAAGGACTTTAAAGTGGTAGATGTTGACGATATTGTCCAATTTGAAAGATTTGGATTTGTAAGAGTGGATGAAAAGAAAGGCGATGAAGTAGTTTGCTACTTTGCCCATAAGTAAAGTTATATTAAAAACAATATGTGTCAATAACTTTTTCTTTTTTAATTTTGTTTAACTAAATAAAATAAATAGAATATATATTATTTTAAAATTATTTTTATTAACTCATTTTGGTGAAAACTTATAAATAAAGATTTTTATGTATTTTCTATAACCGATAAAGAAAGGGCGTGGAAAAATGCTTCTAAAAAACTGTAATATAATAAAAAATGGCAATACAATCGAAGCAGATATTTTAATTGAAGATGGGATTATTAAGAAAATCGGAAAAAATATTGATTATGATGATGAAAAAATCGACTTAAAAAACAAAATAGTTATCGGAGGGGTTATCGATCCCCATGTTCATTTTAGATATGGGCAGGATGAGAAGGAAGACTTCATTTCAGGAAGTGAGGCTGCAATAAACGGAGGAGTTCCTTTTGTTATCGACATGCCAAATAACAATCCTCCAATAACCACAAAGGAAACATTTTATAAAAAATACAACGAAGGGAAGGAAAAGAGCAAAATAAATATCGAATTTAACTATGGGGTAACTGAAAGTAACTATTTGGAAACCATAAAAGAGGCAAAATCCTATAAAATTTTCATGGTTAAATCTGTTGGGGATCTGTTTATAAACGATTATAATAAACTAAAAGACATTTTGAACCAGAATAAAACGTTTACAATTCATGCAGAGCATAGGGACGTAATAAACGAAAATTCAAAAAAATACGAGTTAAATAGCTGGATCAATCACTGTAAAATAAGGGATAAAAGAAGTGAAGTTGAGGCAGTAAAAGAGGTTTTAAAGAATTTGGAAGTAATTGATAAGTTAAACGATAAAAAGCCACATATTCATTTTTGTCACATATCCACAAAAGAGGGACTAAATTTGATCACTGAAGCAAGAAATAGATTTAAGAATGTTAAAATCACGGTTGAAGCCACACCGCACCATATATATTTAAATATAGATAGGGCCGAAGAGCTAAAAGGAATGGGAAAATTCAATCCGCCATTAAGGACAAAGGAAGATAATAAAGCCCTAATATCTGGAATAGTTAATAAAAACGTTGATATCATAGCAACAGACCATGCTCCACATACTTATGAAGAAAAAAACAGGGAAGAAGTAAAAAACTGCCCATCTGGAATTCCAGGAATTGAAACCCTTGTTCCTTTAACATTAAATTTGGTAAATAAGGGATTAATATCGATTTTTGATGCTGCGGAGGTTTTATCAGAAAATCCTGCAAAAATTTTTAATATCGACAATGAAATTAGGGAAGGAAACTATGCAAATTTAACAGTTATTGATTTGAAAAAAGAAATGACTATAAAAGGGGAAGATTTCAAATCAAAGGCAAAATTCACACCATTTGAAAACTGGAAAGTTAAAGGAGCTCCGGTTTGTACTGTGGTTAATGGTGTTGTTTATAAGGGATATGAATAATTTGAATGATATACTATTATATACAATGACTTCAATGGGGCTATGGTACTAAATATGATAGGAGGTACCATGAATTGGGCGGATTTGACCATCGAACTATTCCAAATAGGTATTCTAAGCATTGTGTACTTGGTTATGGCGTATGTTCTTTTTAAAAGAGGATTGAGTCTAAAGGGTGAAGGACTCTTCGAGAATTCTATATATAGGATAACATATGGGTCCATAGCAGGGATTATATTAGGCACTGCACTGGCAGTTTGGGATATAACTAGGCTTTTATTTACAAATGAAGTGCCGGTATATCTTGCATTAGGTGTTATGTTAGGTTATACGCTCAGTACCGTGGAAAAAATCGCTGGTCCGACCGCAAGAAGTGCCCTAATTGTCACTACGATTGTAGCTGTCATTGTAATATCACTAATAATTGACTTGGTATTGGGTATGTTCCGTCATTATCATGAACTAAATTTGAACCTTTTCTTAGGGGCATTTATAGGAGTTATTGTAATGTGGATTACAATGTGGATTACTGAAATAAAGCTGGATAATATCATAGTATCAAAGGCAGATGCCAAATATAAAAAAGGTAGGTGTTTGGTAAACTCCGGATATAATGACAATAAAGGAATGGAGTATCTAAATCAGGCATTATATTTGTTAGATGCATATGATGATAATTCTTATATCAATGAAAGATTGGCGAATAATATAAAACTAACACTAGGCAGATTAAAATCAAATAAAATTAATTGTTGAAAAATGGAAGGTTAAGGAGCTCCGTTATACGTAGTTAATGATGTGATTTACGAAACTTCTTTAAAATAGCACATATATTTTCTAATTTTTATAAGGAAAATATGTTGTTGAATATAATCGTTCTGCAATTATATAATATTTAAAAAATTTAAATTTAAATAAAACCGAAGGTTTTGCAGCTCTCCGCTTCGCTCCGATTAAATTAATTACATTGTTAACAAATTCTAAATCTAGATTAAGGTATAATTTATAACATCTCATCGCAGAACGACATATATGGGATGGAGAAAAAATTTAAATAATGGAATAGGGATAAAAAATAAAAGAACAATATTGATGAAAATTTAATAAAAATAAATATATTGGTAGAAAAAATGGAAAACGAACAAAAAGTCATAGATGCTATGAGAAAAGCAGGAAAACCTGTTAGACCAGGGGATGTTGCAAAAGAGACAGGTTTAGAAAGTAAAGAAGTATCAAAAATTATTAAAAAATTGAAAGAAGAAGGGAAAGTAATATCACCTAAAAGATGTTATTATTCACTATCGGAGTGAGCGAAGCGAACGAAGAGCAACGAAATGCGAAGCATTTCGTCTAATCGGAGTGAGCGAAGCGAACGAAGAGCAACGAAATGCGAAGCATTTCGTCTAATCGGAGTGAGCGAAGCGAACGTTATAAAAACCTAACGGTTTTTAAAACCCTTAACGGGAAGAGCTATGAAAATCCGAAGGATTTTCATTCAATCAGAGCTCACGAAGTGATTTTATCCAATATGAGAATAAGTGGGAAAATGAATACAAATAAAAATGTTTATAAAATAATTCGAAAGAATCATGCTTTTTTATATGCTCCCATCCTAAAGTGGGGATGGTGTTTTTAATTAATTAGTGGTAAATGTATATTTAGTAGTAAAATATGTTTTATACCTGATATACTATCTATAATCAATATTTATCCACTCACTAATTTAAATTTAATAATTTATATAATTAAATATACTTTATATGGTGATATTATGCATTCTATGGCGAAATCAATAATAAACACAAAAAATAATTACAGAAATCCAATAATAGCAGAAATAAAGGTCCATTCTCCAAAATATGGTGACATGCTTAAAGGAAGGGATGAAATAGATATTCTTAGAATATACGAAAATGCAGGAGCTGCGGGAATATCCTACATCACCGATAAAAAATACTTTAACGGAAACTTTGAAATGTTCAAAAAAATATGTGCATCAACTGAGCTCCCTGTTTTAAGAAAAGATTTTATAACCACAAAGGATGAAATTGAAAGAACTGCAGAAGCTGAGGGCGGCGCCATATTAATAATAGCAAGACTTTTAAAGGACGAAACAGCTGAATTTGTTGATTACGCCTTAGAACATGGATTAGATACGTTAGTTGAAGTTCATAATAAGGAAGAAATCGATATAGCAAAGGAAACAAATACAACAATGATGGGAGTGAATAACAGGGATATAACCAAACTGGAACTTGACGATGGAACCGTATCACTTACAGAACAGTTGTCCGATTTAATTCCAAAGGATGTTATTTTTGTCAGTGAAAGTGGTATTGCATCTATAAATGATCTAAAAATAGCTTTAAAATATGCAGACGCAGCTCTTATTGGAACAAGTTTTATGAAAGCCGACAACATGGAGGAATTTGTTAAAAGTTTCGTGGAGGCTAAATTATGCTAAGTAAAATCGTCGATAGAAATGATTTAACTTTTGAAGAGGCTTATGACTTATTTAATCAATTGTTAAATGAAAGCGAGGTTAGGATAGGGGCATACCTTGCGGCACTTCAAACTAAAGGATTTACATCTGAGGAAATTGCTGGTTTTGCAAAAGCCATGAGGGACAATGCCATTAAGGTAAATTTAGGTAGTGGTGTAGCCGATACATGTGGAACAGGTGGGGATAAATCTTCGACCATAAATGTTAGTACTGCGGTGTCAATCGTATTATCTTGCTTCACAAAAGTTGCAAAACATGGAAACGTGTCAATTACTTCTAAAAGTGGTTCTGCAAATGTTCTGGAAGCATTGGGTATTAAAATTGATTCCACACCTGAGGAAGCTAAACAAATGATCGACAAAACAAACTTCGTATTCCTATTTGCTCCAAAGTACCATCCTGCACTAAAAAAGATAATGCCTGTAAGAAAGGAGCTCGGTATAAAAACAATATTCAATATACTTGGACCCCTTGCCAATCCTGCAAGCCCTGATTATCAAATTGTAGGTGTTAATTCTTTGGATTTAGTTGAAAAAGTTGCAGAATCGCTAAAATTACTCGGAGTTAAAAAGGCCCTTGTGGTTTATGGAAACGGCCTTGATGAATTAAATCCAAACGATTACTCAACAGTATGTGAAGTTGTAGGAAATAAACCATTAAACACCTATAAAATATCTCCAGAGGATTTTGGAATAGAAAGATCAAAACCAATACCATGCGGAAGTCCAGAAGAGAGTGCAAAGAGAATAATTGATGTGTTTTCAGGAAAAATTAACGAAGATAGGAATTTTATAGTATTAAATGCTTCTGCAGCACTCTATGCATCAGAAATAGCATCAGATTATTCAGAAGCCGTTGAAATGGTAAAGAATGCTATTGACGATGGAACAGTATTAAATAAGCTTGCAGAGATTCAAAATTACAAATGAACAAAAGATAATGGGATAATATGAAATTATTTAGGCAAAAATTTGACTATATTGATCCGTTGAAACTGTACAACGTTTTAAGAGAAGAAGGGGAATATCCGTTTATTTTAGAGTCAAGGGATAAACATCCTTCAAAGGCGAGATATACCTACATATCTTCAAATCCGGAATTTGTCGTAAATGTAAAAAATAATACAAAAATAGACAATACCACAGTTTCAAAGGAAAAAAATCCATTTAAGGCCTTAAAGTACATTTTTGAATCAGAGATAAAAGGGGATGAAAATAATAAAACTAAAACTAATGAAATAACCAATATTGAAGTAAATGAAAGATTTACCGGCGGTTTCTTAGGATACTTCTCCTACGATACAATACACAACTATATCGGCGGAGATATTGAAGAACCTTCTGTATTTGGATACTACGACCATGTTTACGTTTACGACCATATTTTAAACAGGTACTACTACCTGACACTTAACAACTCTAAGGAAGAAATGAATAACGCTGAAAAGATTGTTGAAAAGGCAAAAAAATCAAATATAATGGATGAAAAAGGCGGAACAGAAATTGTTGGATGCGATGCAGGTAGAGAAGATTTTATGAAAATGGTAGAAAAAACCAAGGATTATATCTACGCAGGGGATGCATTTCAGGTAGTTATATCAAGGGAATATCAGTTAAAAAGTGATTATTCAGCATTTAAGATATATAGAAACCTTAGGGAACTTAATCCAAGTCCATACATGTTTTTACTGGAATTTGAAAAGGATGTAGTAGGAGCTTCTCCTGAAACTATGGCTTCTGTTGAAGACAATATCCTTAAAATAAATCCAATTGCAGGAACCACAACTGTTGGGAAAACGGAAGAAGAAAATAGAGAACTTGCGGAAAAACTTCTAAACGATGAAAAAGAAAGAGCAGAACATATGATGCTCGTTGATTTGGCGAGAAATGATGTTAGAAAGGTGTCTAGATCAGGAACCGTTGAACTTAAAAGATTCTTTGAAGTTGTGAGATACAGTCATGTTCAGCACATAGAAAGCGAAGTTATAGGGGAACTAAAGGACAATGCCACAATGTTTGATGCGATAGAAGCTTCATTCCCAGCCGGGACTTTAACAGGAGCTCCGAAATATAGGGCCATGGAGATAATAGATGAACTGGAAAAATCACGAAGAAAAATCTATGGCGGAGCTGTGGGATACTTTTCACTTAGCAATCATGCAGATACTGCAATAGCCATAAGAATGACAGAAATAGGCAAAGATAGAGTTTGCAGGGTAAGGGCAGGAGCAGGAATAGTGGCCGATTCAGTCCCAGAGAATGAATATATTGAAACAGAAAGAAAAATGGCGGCTGTGATGCGTGCATTAGAGGTGGAACATGATATTGATAAGTAAATTGGTGAGACGATGATTTTAATAATAGATAATAAGGATTCGTTTGTATGGAATTTGGCAGAATATGCATCCATTTATGATAAAATAAAGGTTGTTCCAAACACCATAACCCTTGAAGAGGTAAAAAAAATAAATCCTGATGGGATAATAATTTCACCAGGTCCTGGTTCTCCAGATAATAAAAGGGATGTTGAAAACTGCCCTGAAATTATAATGAACATGGACGTTCCAATATTGGGCGTTTGTTTAGGTCATCAAATAATAGCTCACATATTTGGGGGAAAAGTCGATAGAATACCACCAGTTCATGGTAAATCAAGTTTAATCAAACATGACGGAAAAACCATATTTAAGGATATTAAAAACCCATTGGAAGTTGGAAGATACCATTCTCTTGCAGTCCTTGAAGTTCCAGAGGATTTTGAAGTTTCTGCCGTAACAATCGATACAGATAAAGAAGTTGTCATGGGAATAAGGCATAAAAAAAGACCTATTGAAGGGGTTCAGTTCCATCCCGAAAGTGTATTGACTGAATGGGAAAATAAAGAGGGTTTAAAGATTATTAAAAATTTTATAGATGGGGCATTGGATTACAAATAATAAATTGGTGGTATTTTGGATATACTTACAATATTTCTTATTGGTTCATTGGGAATGGCAGTAATTGTTATTATTATGTTACATAAATACTATTCATCAAAGATGATTAAAACATTGGATGAATGGAAAAAAACAGAATTAAAAGAGTATGAGAATCAAATATATAAAAATATAAAATTAGAATATAAGGCAGAATATGAAGAAAAATTTAGAAAATTAGAAGAAAAATATCAAGAAAAAATTGAAGAATGGAAACAGAAGGAACTAATTGATATTCAATCCCAAATAAAGACAAGTGTAGAGAACGAGTATAAAGCAAAGTATGAGTCAATGACTAAGGAAAATCTTGAAAAACTACATAAAGAATATGAAAATAAGTTCAACGAATGGAAGCAAGGGGAACTGACGGAAATCCAGAAACAAATCCGAACAAGTGTTGAAAATGAATATATGGCAAAGTATGAATCCCTAATGAAAGAAAATATCGAGGAGTTACATAAAGAATATGAAGACAAATTCAATAATTGGAAGCAGAAAGAACTAATTGAGATTCAATCTCAAATAAAAACTAGTGTAGAAAATGAATACAAAGCAAAATATGAGGAAATGTTAAAAAATAATCTTGAAAAACTCCACAAAGAATATGAAGACAAGTTTAATGAATGGAAACAAAAAGAATTAACTGAGCTCCAAACACAGATTAATACGAGTGTAGCGAATGAGTATAAAGCAAAGTATGAATCGATGTTAAAAGAGAACCTTGAAAAAACACACAATGAATACGAAGCTAAGTTTAATGAATGAAAACAAAAAGAATTACAAGAATTAAAGGAAAATATCTATGAAAATATAAAAAAGGAATATGAAACAAAGTTTGAGGAATGGAAAAGAAAAACAGAAATGTGTATAAGAACTGATGCTATACAAAGGTCATCTACAACAATCCTTGGAAAAGTTGGAGAACAATTAGCTCCTTTGTTACTATTTGAAAACCATAACATAAATCTAAAAGATTTAAGATTTTTAGGCTCTCCAATAGATTTCATTGCATTTAAAGGATTGGAAGAAGAAAAACCTGAGGAAGTCGTATTTATCGAGGTAAAAAGTGGAAATTCTGCTAATTTGACGAAACGAGAAAGAATGGTTAAAAAATTGATAGAAAATAAAAAAGTGTCTTGGATGACATTCCATACAAAAACAGAACTTAATAATTTATCCAAAAATACAGTATAGTGAGATTATGTTTATTAAAATATGTGGTATTAAATCACATGATGAACTAAAAATAGTTGAAAAATATGCAGATGCCACAGGGGTAATTGTGGAATCTGAATCTAAAAGAACTATAGACCTTGATAAGGCTAAAGAGTTGATAGAAACGTCTAAAATCCCTGTATTTACAGTTTCCACATTAAGCGATTTTGAAGGCTGGGCAAATGTGATAAAAGAAACTGGGACAAAATATATTCAAATTCACTCAAACATGAAACCTACCGATGTTGAAAGAATAAAAGACGAATACGATGTTTTTATAATGAAGGCATTTAAAGTACCTAAGATGAGCTCAGCTCCTGAAAAAGATGCTGAAGATTTGATAAATGAAATAGAAGAATACAACGATATCGTTGATAGAGTTTTACTTGATACAGGTAAAGGTTGCGGTATCACACACGACCATAGAATAAGTAAAATGGTTTGTGAAAAGTTTAATGTGGTACTGGCAGGCGGTTTAAATCCTGAAAATGTGATGGAAATCACAGAATACGTTCAACCATTTGGTGTCGATGTATCAAGTGGTGTTGAAAAAGATAATAAAAAAGATGAAGATTTAATAAAATCATTTGTTAAAAATTTAAACATCAATAAAATATAAAATATTATTTTGGTGATAAAAAATGGAATTAAGATTTGGAGAATACGGAGGGCAGTATGTCCCAGAGGTACTTATGCCATCATTAAAGGAATTGGAAAAGGCGTATAAAGAATATAAAGATGATCCAGAGTTTAAAGAAGAGCTCGACTATTACTTAAAAAAATATGCTGGAAGAGAAACACCACTATACTTTGCTGAAAATCTTACAAAAAAGATTGGTGGAGCTAAGATATATTTAAAAAGAGAGGATTTATTACTCGGTGGAGCTCACAAAATAAACAACAGTCTTGGTCAGGCACTTTTGGCAAAAAAAATGGGAAAAACACGATTAATAGCTGAGACCGGTGCAGGAGAGCATGGATTATCAACTGCAATGGTCGGGGCATTGTTTGGAATGAAGGCAAGAATTTACATGGGAGCAATAGATGTTGAAAGACAGAAGTTAAACGTTTATAAAATGAAGTTGCACGGTGCAGAGGTCTATCCAGTAGAATCTGGTTCAAAAACATTGAAGGATGCCATAAATGAAGCATTGAGAGACTGGGTAGAAACATTTGAAGACACACACTACTTAATAGGTTCTGTTGTTGGACCGTACCCTTATCCATCAATAGTTAGGGATTTCCAGTCAGTTATAGGAAGAGAGGCAAAACAGCAAATACTTGAAGCAGAAGGAAGGCTTCCAGACTGTATTGTTGCCTGCGTAGGTGGGGGCAGTAACTCTATAGGAATATTTAATGAATTTAAAAACGATAAAGAAGTTAAATTAATTGGTGTAGAAGCAGCTGGAGAAGGGCTTGACACTGAAAAACATGCGGCTTCATTACTTAGGGGTAGAAAAGGAATACTACACGGTATGTTCTCATACTTCTTACAGGATGAAGATGGACAAATTAAACCAACATACAGCGTCTCTGCTGGACTCGATTATCCTGGCGTAGGTCCTGAGCATGCATACCTTAAAGATATCGGAAGAGTGGAGTATGCTGGAATAACTGATGAAGAGGCATTAAATGCATTTTTAGAACTTTCAAGAACAGAAGGAATAATACCTGCTCTTGAATCATCTCACGCCGTTGCCCATGGTATGAAAGTGGCAAAAGAAATGGATAAAGATGAAATTGTAATAGTAAACCTTTCAGGAAGGGGAGATAAGGACTTACACACGGTTATGAAGTATATTAAATTTTAATTAGGATACGAATAAAATAAAAATAAAATAAACATGGGAGTGATTGTATGGAAAAAAAATTGGTTAGTTTTATAGTTGCAGGAGACCCAAATCCAGAGGCAACATTAAAATTTATGAACGCTTTGAGCAAATATTCCGATATAATAGAGCTCGGTATTCCGTTCAGTGACCCGATGGCAGATGGAGAAACAATTCAAAAAGCAGATATTAGAGCATTAAATGGTGGAATGAGAGTTTCCAAAGTTTTTGACATTATAAAAGAGTTTAGAAAAAATTCAGATACTCCAGTAGTTGTGATGACATACTACAATCCTATATTCAGTATGGGCGTAGAAAACTTTATAAAAAAATTAAAAGAAGTTGGTGGCAACGGTTTAATAGCTGTTGATTTACCTGTTGAAGATTCAGAGGAATATCTTAATATCTGCAAAAAGTACGGTATCGATACAGTGTTCCTTGCTGCACCAAATACATCAGAGGATAGACTTAAAAAGATTGATGAAGCGAGCTCTATGTTTATATATTTGGTTTCAGTTTATGGGACCACTGGAGCTAGGGACGATGTTTCCGATCTTGCATTGGATTTCTTAAATAGGACCAAAAAACTCTGTAAAAATCCCGTTTATGTTGGATTTGGAATATCAAAAGGAGAACATGCTAAAAAATTCATTGAAAACGGTGCTGACGGTGTTGTTGTAGGAAGTGCCTATGTAAGGATAATTGAAGAATATGGAGATTCAGAAGAAGCCGTTAAAAAACTTGAAGAAAAGGCAAAGGAATTAAAAGAAGGAGTTATAGAAGGGAGCAAAGCGAACTAAAATTATAAAAATCCAAGATTTTATTAGTTGAGATATGCATCCAATATTGCCTGTCTTTTTCTATTTTTTAAAATTTTACTTTTTGATGTATAACCTTCTAAAGGAGCTCTTAAGAATTTTTTAACATTATTTAATGCATTGTTTAAATTATCAAATTTCCCTATAGGATTCTCTAAGGCTTTTTTAACTCCCGTCCTAATCTGCCAAACTCCAACTGGAGCATAGTATTTTGGGGTAACTTCTCTGAATATCAAAACTTTAGACTGTCTTTTTCTCTTCCTAAGGTGTTCAAGTACACTTAAACGTGAAGCATAGAACGCCCCCGTAGTTTCTTTGGCATAATCTTTTATTCCTTTAATGTCTTCAAAATCACCCAAAACCCGTGGATTTTTAGATCCAAATAATGATCCATTAAGCCATACTTCCAGTAACTCAAACGAATATTGATCAGGCATTAAAAGAACGGTATATCTATTTCCAAGGAATTCATAGAAATAAAGTTCATAGTTGTTAATATATGGACGTCCTAAAACTTCTTTTTTTAGATTTTTTCCAAGCATATCCTGAATTGCGGTTATGCTCCATCTGGTAGGTACCAGTTTTTTGTTTAATCCAAGTAATCCTGCTGAAAGTAATTTAATTATGTAGTATTCATCAAATCCTGCATTGTAAAGTGAAATAACGGCTTCACTGGCTTTAAAGTCATCGTTAACTATATATTCACTTTTATTAGGTATTTTTGGATTCTCTGAAATTTTAAATTTTAAGAGCTCCCCTCTTGGCCCGAGTGGTGGGGCAAATTCGCTTGGAACTACATTTAATGATGGTTTATGTTTAAGAGTAATTTCACTGTCCACAGGTTTTATTGCCATTGAGAGCTCCTGAATATCACTTAAATAACTGGAGTTTTTATTTACATTAACATTTGCAGTAGCCTGTCCCATAACTAACATTGATCTATACTCCAAAATATTTTCAATACTTGCATTTTCCCATTTTAGTGGATTGTCTAAATGGGATGTATTTCCCTCAACTGGTGGTACCATAGGACCAATTCTAACTTTAGGATAGCCGAATTCTCCAACAAATATTGATGGTGGAGAAGCTCCAAATATCTCTTTTTTGTTGAGGATACTTTTAGTATTTTTAACTATTCTGAATCTCTCTAAAATTGGACATTTTGGTCTCCCACAAATCTGTTTTCGACCCTTGCAATATGAGCAGACTTTTGATTTAAATAGTTCCATAAAATCCCCGTTAAAGTGTATAAATTAGTTATCCGTAAAAATTTAGTTAAATAAAAAATAAAATAAATAAAAATAAAAAATTATTTGAATCTATTGTTTATTTATCAAGTTTCTTTTTAAGAATTTCTACAACCATTTTAGGTTCAGCTCTTCCCCTAGTTAGTTTCATAACTTGCCCCATCAGGAAGTTTAAGGCTACTTTATTTCCACCTAAGTAATCTTCAACAGCTTTAGGATTGTTCTTTATCGCTTCATCACAGGCATTTTCAAGTGCACTGTCATCGGTGATTACAGTTAATCCAAGTTCTTCAATTATTTGTTTTGGAGTTTTTTCTCCCCTGTGATCTACGAGTATTTCTATGACTTTTTTACCTATTTTCTGGCTGATAGTTTTGTTCTTTATTAGTTCGATGAGCTCTATTAAATGTTCTGGCTTTAAATTACTTTCAAAGAAGTCTATTTTGTTGTATGCTAAAACCCTTCTTAACTCATTTCTTATCCAAATGACCGCAAGATTTATACTTTCCTTATCGCATCCTAACTCATTAACTACTTTTTCAAATACATCTGCCAACTCTAAATCAGAAACTAAAACCTTTGCATCGCCTTCTTTTATCCCATACTGCTCAACGAATCTTTTTTCTTTGTTCATTGGGGTTTCAGGCATTTCAGATTCAACTTCTTTTACCCACTTTTCATCGATTACAATAGGCTGAAGGTCTGGGTCAGGGATATATCTATAATCGTCTGCAGTTTCCTTGCTTCTCATACCTTTTGTAATCATTTGGCTTTCCATAAATGCCCTTGTTTCTCTTTTTATTTCTCCGCCCCTTCTAATGACGTTTTTCTGTCTAATAAATTCATATTTTAATACTTTATAAACACCCTTGATGGAGTTTACGTTTTTTACTTCAACCCTATTCCCTTGAATTCCTTTGTAATTGACAGATATGTTTACATCGGCCCTCATTGTACCTTCTCCTCTTAAACGGCCGATGTATCTAAACAATCTCATGAGCTGTTTCAAGAATTCTCTGGCTTCTTCTGGATTTTTCATATCTGGTTCTGTAACAATCTCTATAAGGGGTGTACCGCTCCTGTTGTAATCTACAATACCTAAATCTGGTTTGTACTGCCCAGGGTCTTCTTCAAGGTGAACTTCTGTAATTCCAACACCTAAAAAGTTCCCATTTACTCCAATGGGCACTGAAGTTTTTTGATATCCGCTTGGTAAGTCTGGATATGCATAGTGCTTCCTTTGGAAGTATATATCTTTGTCCAGGACTATCTCACAGTTTAACATTCTTGCAACCATTATTGCAGTATCTATGGCTTTTTTGTTTGGAGGCATTGGTTTTGCTCCAGGATGTCCAATACAAACTGGACATATGTTCGTGTTTGGGGCAACATCCTTGTAGTTGGTAGGACATCTACAAAATAATTTTGAGTCTGTATCAACTTGGACGTGAATTTCAAGACCGCACTTCATAGATACGTCTTCACTCATCATTTCACCTTTAAATATAATAGATTATACTAATATTGAGTATATGAGGTATAACGACATACCATTGTATAATACAGTATAATATGCTATATTATTATCATATAACATATTATATAATATATTGATTTTCAAATTTTACGAAACTCGACAAATCTTTGATTTAGTTGAAAATCTGGATTGTTCGACTCTCGATTCAATTGTTTCAATGTTTCGATAAAAAGATTTTAAAGTATCCTTTCAATGGGTAGTACTAAAATATCTCTTGCTCCAAGTTCCTCCAACTTAGATACTGTTGTGAATACCTGATTTTCATCGATTACTACATGAATGGCAACCATATTATCATTAGATAAAACTTCTGAAATTGTTGGACCACTCATTCCAGGGATAATCTGTTTTATTTCATTTACCTTTTCTTTTGGGGCATTCATCATAATTAGCCTTTTGGTTTCTGCATAAAGAACGCTCTTTATCCCATTGATTATTTGATTTATTTTCATTCTCTTTTTTGGATCATTCATACTGTCTTTATTTGCTATAAGTCTTGTTGTGGATGAAACTATTTCTTCGATTATTTTCAGCCTATTTAATTTAAGTGTGGTTCCAGTGGATGTTAAATCACTTATTAAGTCTGCCACACCGATAAATGGAGCAATTTCAGTAGCTCCACTTAATTCGATTATTTCCAAATTAAGTCCCTTCTTCATCAAGTATTTCCTTGTTAAATTAGGGAATTCTGTTGCTATTTTCATTCCATCTTTTAGATCATTAATGGAATTGATTTCTGAATTTTCTGGAGCAGCCAGTACCAGCCTGGCTTTTCCAAAGTTAAAATCAAGTGCATGTTCTATTCTGTCTTCGACGCCCCTTTCTAAAATTAAGTCATAACCTGTAACTCCAATATCTGCCACACCATCTGCAACAAATTCTGGGATATCCTTCGCCCTTGCGAACATTACATTTATTTCATCGTCAACAGTTTGGGCAAATAAGCTTCTTCCGTGAACAGTTATTTTTAGTCCTGCTTTTTCTAAAATTTCATTTACTGGTCCTGAGATTCTTCCTTTGTTGGGTAATGCAAATAAAATCAAAATACCACCTATAATAATGTAAAACTTATATTGTGTTTCAATGACATATATATGTAATGAAATTATATAGTATACTAATATTTTAGTAGTTTATTTAAGAATCCTGTAGTAATGTTGAATCATATATCAAAGGTATGTAGGTTCGACACAAATTAAAAGTTTTCGATATCTACTGTAGGTTGATAGAACAAAGGACAAAAACAATGTCAATATAATTAATTTTCCAATTTAGTAGTTTGTATAAAATTTTATATAATATGAACTTTTAACTTAATTTAATCAAATAATAAGGGTAAAAGGGGACATAATGCACAAAGAACAACTTATGGAATTACATCAATTTTTTGTCCATGTCTTTAGGGAGATGGTGCCTGAAGACTACAAATGTGAATATTTAGAAATATATAAAGAGTTAGATGTAATGCCCCATCACATTCACAAGTTAAAGACCGAACAAAGAGCTGCTATTTTTTTGCTTTCTGCATGTATCGCAGATTATTTATCAAAGATTGACGAAAATATTCCTGAGAATTTATCAAAAAGACTAGCTGAGAATGCATTTAAGTACGTGAATATTAAACCAAAGAAGGCTAAAAAGAGTAATAGCCATAAATGCACAGTCTCAGTTTCACCTAAAGACAAAAGAAATATTAGAAATACTGTGTAAATATCTTTTGTGAATATTTCTATTTTTACATATTGAACTACACAATATTCTTTTTTGGAGGGATAATTTGAAAGAAGATGGTGGGGATTCTCCATATTATGATATGTGCCACAGACAAAATTTACAGACACGTTCAAAAACCGAAGATATTCAAAAATATCAGCAAATTCAACATATACTTGAAGAAGTTTTAAAAGATATAAGTCCAGATAACAAAGAAAAAACTGAACTAAGAGAGTTTTCAAACAAGGTTATCGAAGAGCTGAAAAAGATATTAGAATATCCTGCAATTGACATAGTGCAGGTAGGTTCAACAGCAAGGGATTCAAATTTAAAAAACGATTACGATATTGATATATTTATAAGATTTGAAAAAAATACCGAAAAAGAACAGCTAAAAGAAATTGGACTAGAGCTCGGAAAAAAAGTAGTGGAAAAATTAAATGGAAAACATTGGATAGAGTATGCTGAACATCCATATATCTCTGCAGAAGTGGATAAATACTCCCTTGACATTGTCCCGTGTTATAAGATTGACTGGAATGAGAAAATAATTTCTGCCGTGGATAGGACACCATTACACAATGAATTTTTAAAGGAAAGGCTTGAGAAAAGAAACCTATGCGATGACGTAAGACTCTTGAAAAAGTTTTTAAAAGGAATTGGAATATATGGTTCTGATTTAAAAACCAAAGGTTTTTCAGGATACCTTTGCGAGCTCCTTATAATTCATTACAATGGATTTATCAACCTCTTAAAGAATGCCAAGGACTGGAAGATAGGGCAGAAGATAATATTGGAAGATATATTTAAAATTTACAACTTGGATGAGGATTATAAATTTAAAAAGTTTAATGATCCCCTCATAGTTTACGATCCTGTGGATCTAAATAGGAACGTAGCAGCAGCATTGAGTAAAGAAAACCTCTGTAAATTTATATTCTATTCACATCAGTTCCTGGAGAACCCATCCAAAGACTTTTTCTACGATTACCGCGGAAAGTTAAGAGATATACTCAATGATAGAGAGAAGGGTCTTTTGATCACATTGAAAATTAATAGAAACAAGGATATAGTTGATGATGTCATATATCCACAAATGGATAAACTTCAAAAAAGTATCAATAAAGTTCTTAAAGAAAACGACTTTGAATTTTTGAGATACTGCAACTATGCAGATGACGATTTCTGTTACTTATCATGGGAATTTTTAATTTATGAACTTCCAAATGTAAAAATCAATGAAGGCCCACCGGTTTTTGATAAAGAAAGAGTGAATAAATTTATAAAAAAGAACGATAAATATTTTATCAAGAACTGCAAGGTGTGTGCCTATACAACCAGAAAATATAAAAATGTCCATAGCTTATTCAATGATATGATTAATGGAAAGTTAAAGGGATTTATTTCATATCCCAAATATGTACATCCGGAAAATGCAATTCTTCAACAGGGTATATTCATAGACCGAAATTAAATCCCATTGAAAAATTAATTAATGATTATTTCAAATATTCTTTTTTAGTGGAAGTATGGAGAGCAGTACTTTAATAAAAAAATGTAACGAATTTTTGGACAGGTTGTCGAAATTTAAAGATGAATTAATTATGTTAGATGGTAGTGTAAATAACGATTTGATTGCAAAATTAGAGGATAATTTACAGACTTTAGAATGTTTTAAAGAAAAAATGGAACTTAAAGGCTTTGATACTCCGTTTATAGGTGTTGGAAGACTAAAAGGTAGTGATGAAGACGATATATACGACATAATGAATTATACCACGTACTTGAGAAGAATTGTAGATGAAAAGAAAGGAGCTCTTGAAAGGGTAAGGTATGCAATAGTGGCCCATAAAATAGCACTGGGAAATATACTTGATGAGATTGGGAACAAGGAAATAATTTATTTACTACCTTACGATGGGTCCTATAAGGAATCATTGACTAATTTACCATCCTTTTTTATAAAAACATACAAGAAAATTTTAAATATTTTTGAATCCGAAGGCAAGGGAGTCATAAGTTCAACAACTCTTTCTTTGATAGTTGTAGAAAATGGGAAAAGAAAGTTCAAAAGGGTAAAAACAGAAGAACAAGACTATGAAAGATACATAAGGGAAAACTACGAAGATGCGATAATCACATCAATAAAGAGGAATTATTCAAAAAACAAGCTTCTAAATGACCAGTATGTAAAAAAAATACTGGCGTTAGCCTATTTAGTTACTTACCGGGAAGAAATAGAAATTGAGATAGAAAAAAAGTTAAGGAAAGTATTATCCAAAAGTCAGAGGAAGTTAATCAGTAAATACAAGGAAATTATGGAGAGTTTAGGCGGAGAACATTTTGAAGGAGGAATTATTGACGTTAGGGTCTTAGATGAGTTGAAACTAAAAGAATTAAAAGCCAGAGAAGAGCTGGAAAAATTAGGACTTTATAAAAATGGTAAACCAATAGAAGAACTTAGGATATCATTGGACGTTGAAAAAAATATAACGGAAGATATATGTTTAAAAATATCTTTAAAATACCTCTCATTGGATTTATTTAACTACTATCTACATAAAACACCTGATGAAAGAACCCGTTCAAATATGTTTCCTTCAATACTCGTTACTCCATCAAAAGCCCATTTAAAATGGATGAATATAGAAGGAATAGATGCAAAAAATGTCCTTGACTTGAAGTTTTTATTTGAAAAGGAGCTCCCAAAGTACAACATACCTTTAAAAAATATTGGTGGAGTAGCCCTGTACTTAATCCATGACTGGGATGCTGTAGAAAGATTTGGATTTAAAAAGGAAGATATTGAAGAAGTATTAAGAAATATGGCCCCTATTGAAAACGTTAAGTCGATTTTAAAGGAAAAAGTGGATATTAAAAAATTAGAAAGTTACAACGAGATTAAGAAGGAAAAGACTAAGAAATTCTTGAATTTACTTGGAAAAATTTAAATAATTTATTTGTGATAGCATGTTAAATCCTATTTTATTAATATTAACTATAGTATTTGATAGGATATTGGGGGAGCTCCCTGAAAAAATACACCCTGTTGTAATGATGGGAAATTTAATTTATTTTTTTGAGAATAAAATATTTAAATCAACTAATTCTGAGTTTAAAACTAAAGATTTTGTTTTAGGTATATTCACTGTTTTTAGCGTTTTAGCTATTGTTTTTATTGCATCTTACTGTGCTGAACTGCTTATAAACAAAATACCTGATAATTACTATTTTATAAAATATGTTATCTATTCATTTATTCTATCTACAACGATAGGATACAAATCATTGATGGATTTTTCAAAAAAGCCAATAGATTATTTAAATAATGGAGATTTAGAAAATGCGAGAAAATCTGTTCAATGCATTGTAAGTAGAAATGTTTCAGAGCTCGACGAAGAGCATATTTTATCTGCATCAATTGAAAGTGCATCTGAAAATATAACCGATAGTATCGTAGCTCCTTTGTTTTATGCTATTTTGTTTGGTCTCCCTGGTGCGTTTATATACCGAGCTGTGAATACGATGGACGCCATGATAGGATATAAAAATAAAAAGTATTATTACTATGGAAAATTCGCAGCTCGTTTAGACGATGTATTGAATTTTATCCCATCCCGTATTGCTGGAATTCTTTTAATTATCTCTGCACCGCTTTATGGAGGAAGTGCAAAAAAAGCATTTATTGGATTTTTAAAGGAAGGGCATAAAACACCGTCTCCAAACTCTGGATACACAATGGCCACAATAGCAAATGCTTTGAATATGACTCTGGAAAAAATAGGGTATTATAGATTAGGTACTGGAAAAATAACTGTTGAAAAGGCATACAAATCCTTAAAAGCTATTGATGTTGATGTTTTTGTGTTTATTTTAGTTTATATTATGGTTTACTTCCAAACCTTTTAGAAAAAGGTTTGGATTCCAAAACCAGATACCTACTCAACTTCGTTGAGTAGGTATATAAAACCTAACGTTTTACTACTTAAATTCCTTCGAATTTGATGGTCTGATTTTAACGCTCAAAAGGCATTATTAAAATATGTTAAAACTAAATAATTTCCTCCCACTATGGTCTGATTTTAACATAAGCACATGTCACAAGTGATTGTAGCAATAGCTGCAATTTCCATCCCACAATGGTCTTATTTTAACTGTAAAAAAGAGGTAAAACTACTAGCTGATGAGCTACTATTTCCATCCCACAATGGTCTTATTTTAACGCAGATATAGTATCTGCATCAACTTCAATGATTGATTTCCATCCCACTATGGTCTTATTTTAACACCGTTTTACCACTCTAAAAACATTTTTACGTTATTTCCATCCCACTATGGTCTTATTTTAAC
>NZ_AQXV01000046.1:0-51550 GCF_000376965.1 Methanothermococcus thermolithotrophicus DSM 2095
TTTGCCCTTTCAATTTCTTCCCTTAGTGTTTTTATCTCTTTGTTTAAGTCGATTATTTGAGCTTTTAGTTCATTTATTAGGTTTGACATGTTGTCTATCATCATGTTGATGGTTTTTTGAAGTTTGTTCTGTTTTCCACTTTCATCCATTCTCACTGTTAGATCTCCTTCGGCAACTTTCTGCATAGTCATGGTAAGCTCTTTAAATGTTTGTGCCAGTGCTTTTTTATCTTCAAGTTGTCGTTTGGCCTCTTCTTGCAGGTTTTCAACCAACGTACTCACTTTATCATACAACCTACCTATCTCATCATTGTTGAATTTTATTTTTGGTTCTATTTCCAAATTGCCTTTTATTAATTCGTCCAGAATGTTTTCGAGCTCTCTCAAATATCTTATTATTAAGTGCTCTAAGATGTAATATGCTGCAGCAGAGGACAGTAATGCCAATACTATCAAGCCAATTATTATATTATTTCTCAAGTCATCTACTGGTGCCATTGCCTCGGCTAAGTCGATTTCAGATAATATTCCCCATTTAATTTGCCCACATATTGTTACAGGGGCATATGAGCTCAGTACTGGAACACCCCTATAATCGGTGATTATTTTATGACCTTCTTTTCCTTCAATGGCCAATTTTGCTGTTTCAGTATCTACTTTCAATTTTAATGTTGTTGGTTCATTTGAGAATCTTGAATCAGATCTCATCAATAAATCCTTACCTACCAGGTAAGTTTCACCAGTATCGCCAAGTCCAGTTCTTTCGTTCATTATTTTACTTATCTCATCCAATGGTATTTGAAGAGCTAACACTCCTATTAATTCCCCATCATCATAAACTGGCACCGCCATAAACATTGCAGGTGCGTCGTTGGATGGTGCGTAATGTTCAATGTCAGTTATCTTGAATTTTCCATTTAATGCCTCTTTAAACGCTATTCCTAAACCTGTTGATGCATAAGGCCCGTTTATTAAGTTTGTTGCATAATCCGGTTCTCTACATACTGTATATACTACGTTTCCATTTTTGTCTATTAAAAATAAATCGTAATAGTTATGTTTTTTTGTATATGTTGATAAAATACCATTCCATTTTTTTTCACTCTCTTTATATTCTACTGAATTTATTCCTTTTTTATACGCCTCAGTATAGTCTCTCAGGGCCTTTCTTATTGATGGTAATTCAGAAAGTGTTTCAATGTCTTTTCTTTTAGTATTGAAATATGCTTCAATTTGATTCTTTTTAATGATTTTCACTGCGTCAAGTTTGTTAAACTCTTCATCCAATAAACTGCTTTTTGCTGTATCGTATGAATAAAAACCTGCTACTGTAATAGATAGTATAGACAGCATTGCAGTCATGATTATCAATTTTGTTTTCAATGATACATTTTTTAGTTTGTTCATTGTATCCCCCTTTACCGACTACGCATTTTATCATATGGGATTGATACATTTATAACATTATATCATATATATTTATATTATCTTATGAAAGCAGTATGCAAATATTATACATATTGCAATTTAAGAAATCGTGAAAAATTATACTACAATATACTTTATAAAGATTTTCAATATGGCAATCAAAAAAATAATTATGGCCTATCTATAAATGACGTTATAATAATTTAATGGTAAAAAAGATGGGGTAGTATATCATAGCTCGGCGATATGTTACTTAAGCTCTCCAAATAAACCGAAAGTTTTAGCTTCAGTTATTTTTATGGTTCTAAAGGTTCCAATCTCAGCATCTTCGTTAAACTTAACTGGTTTACAATTTTCAGTTATTCCTTCGTTTTTCCCAGTAACCAATATTTCAAATTTCTCTCCAATATGTTTTTTATTGTTTTCATAGCTCAGTTCTCTTCTTAATTCGTTTAATATCTCAGATCTTCTTTTTCTTATTTTTGTATCCACCTGTTTAAGTCTTGCAGCTTCGGTATATTTTCTTTGGGTGTATTTTGCCCCATGAGTGTAATCTGGCTTTAGTTTTTTCAATATCTCTAAGGTGTTCTCAAATGCTTCCTCTGTTTCAGTTGGAAAACCTACAATAACATCTGTTGTGAAGTTTAGGTTTTTTATCTTTCTTCTGAATTCACTTATTACCGAGATGAATTCATCAACAGTATATTCTCTTTTCATGTCCTTTAAAACTCCGTCATCACCGCTTTGGATTGGCAGATGTAAAAATTTGGTAACCTTGTCGTTTTTATAAGATTCAACCAGTTCGTCTAAAATTTCTAGAGCGTTTTTTGCATGCATCATTCCAATTCTCATTCCAAATTTCCCTTCTATTGAGCATAAATCGTTTATTAGGTTTGGAAGATTATCGTTTCTATCAAAACCATAGCATGCAGTATCCTGGGCGGTAACCAATAGGCATTTTGCACCGTTTTTTATTAGTTCATCGGCTTTTTTTACAATAAATTCTCTGTCGTAAGATATTAACCTACCTCTAGCAACTTTTACAATACAGTAGGAGCATTTTCCAACACATCCTTCACATATTGGAAGAGGTACAATTATTGAATTTTTTGAGGGCTTTAAATATTTCAATTTATCGTTTAAGTTATTGGAATCTATTCCAATTTTACCTATTTTATTTTTATTTCTGTCTTTCGGTATGATTTCTTTTTCTATACGCTCATTGAATAAATTATGGAGCATCTTTCCAGATAAATGGGCTTCTTTAGGCATTATTAAAATATCTGAAATACCTTCTAATTTTTCCCTTAGAGCTTTTGCCATACAACCTGCTACAACAACTTTTTTATTCAATGATCTGAGATACTTTATCCTTGAAATCATTTTATGTTCTGTTTCCAATCTAACTATACAGGTGTTTATAACTACAATGTCGGCATCTTCATCTTTGTCTATTATTTGGAAGTCTTTAAATTCTTTGATGGAATTTTCTATTATCGTGGTATCTGCAGAGTTTAAAGTGCAACCATATCCTTCAACATATATTTTTACAGTCATAATATCTCCCTTATTTTAGAGTCAAAAAGTTAGTAAGTATGGTGGTGTGCATTACTCACATAACTAATGATACAGGTAAATTTTATTTAAACATAAATATACATTGTTAAATTAAATTGGGCTTATTTACTACAGTATTCATTTACAATGTATTGAATGATTTACTTAAATTGCACACCATTATAATATGAAATTTCTTCTAAAAGTTTTAAGAGCTTATATAATATAATTTACAATCTTATCATATCATTATTTTAACAGTTAGTTGGTGAGAGAATATGAATGCAACTGAGGCAATTTATAAGGCAATCAAAAAATCAGGAATAGATTTTATAACTAGTGTTCCATGTGCAAATTTGAGTAATCTTTTAAAACTTGTTGATCAGTGTAGTGAGAAGGAATTAATTCATATTCCTGTAACAAGAGAAGAAGAAGGTATAGGGGTGTGTGCAGGAGCTCACCTGGCTGGGAAAAAAACAGCCATATTAATGCAGAATTCAGGTCTGGGAAATTCAATAAATGCAATAGGTTCCCTCTGTAAAGTTTATCAGATTCCATTAACTATGATAATCAGTCACCGAGGGGATTTAAAGGAAAAAATTCCTGCTCAAATACCTATGGGCCAATGGACTAAGAAATTACTTGAAACTGTTGAAATTCCATATTACTGTCCAAAAACTCCAGAAGAGGCCTATAAACTAGTTATTTATGCTTCTGAGCTTTCAACTACAATGGGATATCCTGTAGCTATTTTATTGGATGGACTTTATTGGGAATATGATTAAAATATTATGTAGTGGAAATCTAAAATATAATTTTATTTTTTCAATAAATCGGCAATTACTGTATCAACACTGACCTTACTGACTTCTGATAGATAGGTATCTGTACCTACAACCTCATCGGCCCCACCCATGTAGAGCTTGTTTAATGCATCCCCAATTAGAACAGGATGGACACAGGATGCCATTACTTTTTTAGCCCCCAGCTCTTTTAACATGCCTATTGCAGTTGCCATTGTTCCTCCGGTGGATATTATGTCATCAACAATTAATACATCCCTTCCATTTACATCTAAATTTTTAGGGGCTATTTTTATTTCAGTTGGTGAAATTCTCGTTTTTTCAAGGTAATCGTATTCACAGCTTAGTACTTCGGAAGCTCTTTTTGCCAACTCAATAGCTCCCCTATCTGGGGAAAGTATGATTGGATTGTCCAATTTATCCTTGAAATATTCTGCCAATTTACCAACTGCGTCCCCGTATATGAATGGAATACTAAAGAACTTTTCAATATGTACTTCATGGGGGTTTATGGTTATAAATCTGTCACAAACAGTTGAATATAACTTTGCTAAAGCCTTAATGCTTATAGGTTCTCCACTGTTGAATTTTTTATCCTGCCTAGCATATGCCAAATAAGGGGCAACTACAGTTATACTTTCTGCACCTTCGTCCCTTAGGGCTTCACATAGTAATATAGTTTCAATTATTGCATCATTTTGGCTACTCTGTGTTTGAATTAAAACAGCATCTTCTCCTTTTACATCACCGTGGATTCTAACATATATTTCTCCATCAGGAAACTTCTTTGATTCAACTCTCATAAGTTTTGAGTTTGATAATTTGGCCACCCTGTAGGCTAAATCTTGGGAATTGGAACCAGTTACTATTATCACTATATCACCTTAAAAATTTTTAGTATATGTAATGCATTATGGTAAAATTTTAAATATGTTAAAAAAATAATTTTAATTTTAACAAGTTGGTTTAAAATTCTTTCAACACCCACCTAAGTGAGGGTTGAAACCGTAAAGATTTTACTCAACTATTACATTTTTACTTTACTCCATTCGTGAGTGAAGGGATTAAATGAAAATCCAATAATGGATTTTCATAGTTCTTCGCTCACTACGTGAGCTCGATATTGTGAAAATTCTTTTAGAATTTTCACTTTATATATTTATTTACCCTATTATCCATAATCAATATGTAGTGAGGTTAGGACATGTATAATTATGACTTTATTGTGATAGGTTCAGGAGTAGGAGGCAGTACTGTCTTAAAGGAGTTGAGTAAATTCTTTCCAGATAAAAGAATACTGTTAATTGAAAAGGGAGATATGCCCCAATATGCAATAGAAGAAGACTGTGTGGATGTACTGTATTCAAACTCCCTTGGTGGTGCTGTGGTATTTTCAGTAGGAAATGCGATTAGGATAAAATTAAAGGACATAAAAATTGAAGATGAAATATATGAAGAGATAGAGAAGGAGTTGAATGTCAGTGCAGTTCCAATGGAATTTATCAACGATACCACAAAAAGATTTTTTGATTTTGGATTTGAAAGGACTCCAAAATATATAGATTTCAGTAAATGTAATAAATGCGGAATGTGTGCCCATAGGCCATGTGATGCAAAATGGACTCCTCTGGATTTTATAAAAAAATCAAATGCCGACATAATAATTAATTGTGAAGTAATTAACATTAAAAAAGACGGAGATATTTTCTCTGTTGAATGTATAGATAGAAATGAGAACAGAAGGAAGATCTTTAAATCCAAAAAAGTTATAGTTTCAGCAGGTGGAATAGATTCACCAAGAATATTGAGCAGTATATTGGATAATGAGCACCTTGGAAAAAATCTCTTTGTAGATACATTTGTTACAGTTGGTGGAATATTAAAAGGAGCAAATTTCAACAAAGAAGTTCCTATGTCTATACATAAAAAATACAAAGATTTTATTCTTGCAACCCATTACTCTATGTTACTCTACGATAGGATCAAAGAATACGAGAATGTAAATAAAGAAGATATAATCGGGTTTATGGTGAAGATAAAGGATGAAAGTGTTGGTGAAGTTGGAAAAGATTATGTAAAGAAACCTATAACAAAAAAAGATGCTCAAATAATGTCTGAAGGAGTTGGAACCGTATCCAGCATGCTTAGTGAAGTTGGGATAGACAGGATATACTCTACAATTCCAAGGGGCTCCCATCCTGGAGGAACCTGTGCAGTTGGAAAGGTTGTAGATAAAAACTTTGAGACAGAGGTGGAGAACCTGTTTGTGTGTGATGCTTCTGTATTCTCCGAAGCTCCAGGAGCTCCACCAATTCTTGCAATAATCGGAATTGGAAAAAAACTTGCCAATTATCTAAAAACTATAAAATCATAAAACTATCCTTATTTAACTATTTAATTATTTTATATTTTTTACTATTTCATCTACGAGATTTTGCAGATTAATGCCTTTTATAACCTCTGCTACAGGTATTCCTAATTCTAAATTTAGTTTATTTATAATGTCCTCCAGATTTTGGTTGTTTGAAGAACCCTGTTTTTCAGAATCTGAGATTGTGGTGGATATATTTTTGCCGTTTAATGTAACGCCGATGACTTTTTTTCCAGTTAAATCTTCCACTAAGTTAATGTTACGTTTTATTTCTTTTGAATCTGCAGTATTTGATGCCAATAGTATAAAATCAGGTCTTGAACCTAATAAGATGGATAAACTAATTACTCCGCCGCCTCTACCAGTTCCAACCTCTAAAGGGTCTGAAAAAATACCAGTCTGTCCTGAAACTATGATAATGTCCTTATTTTCCAAATCAACTTTTTTAATCGCCCCAAATATTGTGGAAGCTACATGACAGGCAGGTATAACCTGAGGGATTACCATTTCATCTGCACCACATATGGCTGACTGAGGTTCAGTTCCTACAATTCCTACGTTGTAGTATTTTTCAAGGCATTTTTTTAAAACCATTGATGTTGTGAATTTTCCACACTGCCGGCCTGTGCCCATTATTGTTATTACCGTTCCATTAATTCCATTTAGTCCCATTTCAGCATAATCTTTTAATTTTTCAAATTTGTTTGGGTCTGAACAATCGAAAACATTTACTCCATACTTTTTAGCGAGCTCCACGAGCTCAGCAAAATCATGAGCTCTGTAGAGTCTTGCCATATTGTATATATTTTTTCCATTTTTTATTTCGTTTTCAATGGTTTTCTTCCAGATATCGATTTCTTCAGGTTCAAGAATTTCCTTAGTCCATATGAATGTGTCATAGTCTCTGTCATCTATTTTTAAATCACTAAATCTCTTGATTCCACTTGAAACTTTGTTTTCATGGGATAATTTAGCCTTTTTAATCATAAAATCCCTTTTGCAATTTAGTAATAATTTTCAAACGTCCTTATGGGAAGGGGTATATAAACTTTTTCATTTAAAGCCAAATAGGTTATTTAATAAATTTAAAATCCCATATAAAATTGAACATTTAGTTTAAAAACATTTTTGGACAAACTGTTAACTATTAAACTCGGATTAATATATGGCATACAGGAGGGAATTTAATGAAAGAAATTATGGATGTAAAAGTCAAAGACATAATGACAAAGGATGTTGTTTCAGTTTCACCAGAAGAAGGTGTGGTTGAAGCTTTTGAAATCCTTCTAAAATATAAGATAAGCTGTTTGCCAGTAGTTGATAACGATAAAAAAGTTATTGGAATAATAACTACTACAGACATAGGTTATAATTTAATAATAGATAAATACACACTTGATACCAGGGTTAGTGATGTAATGACCAAAAACGTTGTTACGGTAAGTCCTGAAGATTCAATTGTTGAGGCAATAAAAAAGATGGATATGTTTGGAAATGGACAGGAAATAATAAATCAACTTCCAGTAACTGATGAAGAAAAAAAATTGGTAGGAATAATCTCTGATGGAGATATTATAAGGGTAATTTCCAAATCATTATAATTATAATTAATATTGAGTTTATTCCATTGGTAGTATTCCTTGTTCTCTACACTCTTTTATATCGATTATTTGCCCATTCCATGGGTCATCATCAATTAATACATCCCAATTTTCCTCGAGCTCTCGGTTACCTTCATTTAAAGCTTCTTCGAAGTTAGCATTTCCAACCATAGTAGTTTCTAATGCTACAATACCATATGCTCCGTTTTCATCAATATCCCATGCAACAAATGCATGTTCGGGAAGTATAATAATGTATGGACGCATCCCTAAAGCTTCAATAGCTGAGGCGAATAATACTGATCCATCAATGCAGTTTGTAGATTTAAGTTTCAATGACTCTTTTGGTAATCGTACTTTCTGAACTACATCTTTTCCATAGGCATTTGACACATCTATATAACTAACTTTATAATCATACTTTAATGCATCATATATTGCCTTAACTTGTGAATTAACATCTTCTGATTGATAACCACTTAAACTTCTCTCAGGATGATATTCTTTTGCTTTACTTAACACTTCCATGATGCTTTCATCTTTTGGAACTACAAAGACCGCAATATATTCATTCATTAGGATATAATTTCCATTATCGTCTTTAATTGCCCATAACATTGTATCCATGGGATAGACGTCAATCATTACAGTTTGTTCGTCGTGAGTTTTCCATTCCCCATTGTTATCATACTCAATTGTATAATGTAAACTGAATTTTGTTTTGGTCTTTATTTTTTCTATTTTATCTTTTATTAAGGGAATTGTTTGATTTATCTCTTTTGTTTCTTTTGGATCCATTGTTTCTGTTGTTACTGCTTTGTTACTATATCCTTGATATTCAGATGTGAGTTTTATGGTTGCTGGCTTATCTCCATTATTGATTATATTAAATGTTATATCCGGCTCTCCAAGTTCATAATGGGTATTGTAAAATGCTAATGGATATGGTCCATAATAAGTAGTTGAGGTGTTAAAACTTACCTCTTTCGAAATAAATTTTAGGGGATTATGAATATCTGATTTTAATGTTTCTTCCCCCTCATAACATTCTAATACTAAACTTTTAAGTGATACCTTTGCATCCTTATTTCCATAATTGACAATTACCAAATGGGATGAATTTAAGGTCGTTCCTTCTCCACTAAATGATAATGTTTTTTCTCTTGATAATTCTGGAATGTATTGGAACTTTTTCCCATTTTGCAAATTATTCAAATTTTCGTCTGTTGGAACAATAAATATATCGATTGGTTCATCGCTCTCTATTTGGAATTTTAAACGCATTTTCTCTGAATTTACATCCCATTTGTAATAATGAACCTCTCCTTTTTCAACAATAAATTTTTCTGGATTGACATCTTCCAAAGATAGTCCTAAATATTCATCTACACAGCCGGTTAAAGCTACAACTGCAAAAACTAAAAATACACCCATTAATAATTTTTTCATTAAATGCCCACCCCTGATGTTTAAAAAAGCTAAAATTAGTTTGGGGTTATTTGTATATAAACTAATATATTTAAAAAGAGTAAAAAATTATATCTGCGTTCTATTGAATTCTTTAATCCATTCTACATTTCCACTCAAAACACATCGTGCAACTGAAACAAAATCGGCATATTTAAGCATATTTTTTGCATCTCCAATGGATCTTATTGAGTTGTTTCCAATAATAATTTTATCTTTAAAGTTGTTTCGCATGGCTTTTAAATAATCCAAATCGGCATAGTCTTTGCCAGGATTAAAACAATCTATGTGTATCCCATGGAAATAATCTTTCACGCAGTTTAAGTTGTATATTAGTTCAGCGACACTAACATAGTTGGCCCTTACCTTTAGAAAAATAGGAGTTTTTAGATTTAAGTCCGATATTTTAACTAAAAAGTTTTTTAATCTTTCATTGTTTTCTTTTTTTAAGAGCTCTTGACCAATACCTAAATCTGTAATTTCTTTCTGCCTACAATGGCAGTTTAATTCAATTATATCGGCGTGTTTTCCAATGGTTTTTATTCTATCCAAACTTTTATCTATATCTATAAACCTTATATTTATCGAAACAAGAGCTCTACTTTCCTTTGCCTTTTTTATTTCAGATACAATCAATTCTTCAAAATCATTCAAGTTATAAACAAACTCTTTTCTGCCTCTTTTAGCAATTTTTTCACTGGCTACTAAAGTTTCCTCATCTAAATTATATGCCCCGATAGTGACGATACCAAATAAACCAGTGCCTAGTTTTTTACAAAAATCCCCGTCAGTTATTCCGGCCATTGGAGCCAAAACTATTTTATTTATATTATTTTTATTCAATACTTGCTGTTCCATATGACCCCCGCCAAATTGAATAAATACAGGTTTTCTTGTTTAATGCTCTCTATGTTATATTGGACACATGTAATTGTAAGCTGTTTTTTTACTATTCTCACCATCTTGTTTGAGTGTACATACAGGACTTTTGGTTTTTCCATCCCTTATGAGCTCCAACCCAACATCTGCAAGATTTGAAGCATCTTCGGCGGTTTTTCCAATACCTATTCCAGCTTTCAATTCTACGCCACAAGAATCTACGATATCATCAAACATATTTAAAAAATCATTCTCAGTCATTCCATTACATGGGCACATAAAGTTGTCTCCACCGATAAAAAATCCCATTGAGTTGTACTTCTTTAATCCCTTTATTAATTTCAACTGCACTTCATGAACATTTAAATATATGTCGTAGGCATTTTCTACATCGGTTAATGTCTTGGTGATGTTGTTAATATCAACGTGTGCCAATTGGACATATCCATTCATCACAAATTCATTTGCAACATCTAAAATCTCTTTTCTATATTCATCTTGAGCACTACCATGTTCTTGAAGTTTTTCAGTAGCCAATTTCTGAGCTTCATACGGAGTTTCTGCTGAAGCTATTACCATGCTAACTGTAAATGGATATCTATTTTTAATACTGTCTTGAATTCTTTTGTGAGTTGTTAAATCTATGCCATTTGTTATTGCAATTAAGTTGTCGAATCTTGTATAGAATACAAGCCCTTTATGGGCACCAAATTGCAGGTTCAAATCACTGTATAATCTTGATTGCAATGCTTGTAAATCGCTTTCTCTTCTTGGTTTTGGGGTAACAGTCCATGGTCCATAGTTGTCTATCTGTATAACCGTTATTTGAATCATCCTATCATCCTATCATCCTATGGGTTGTTATGTCTAATTTTATTATGATTCATACATTATCATTCTTGAAGTACTATAAATATTTAATAATAATTTTTTAAATAAATTTAGAACATAATTGATTTTCTAATGGCTTATTCACAATTTTATATTTCATCAAAGCATTTTATAATATCTTTTGCCAAATTTACTTTATCATTTAACCCCTTCATAATAGTATTTGTGGTTATGACTTCACACCCTATTCTATCTTTTTTATTTTTATCGATATTGTCTATGATCATAGTATCTACTATGTCTTTATAAAATTCATAAACTCCAACAACATCCACATCATACCCCTTTGCATTCATCAACATCCCTGCTGGACCGCTAATGGCACTTTCCCCAACTATTGGAGAAACGACAAAAACAGTTTTGTCCATAAGTGCCTTTTTAATATCTTTAATACTTAAAATTGGTCCTATGGAAGTTATGGGATTAGACGGACCTATCAAAACAAAATCACTATTTTCGATATCATTTAATGCAGCTTCGACAACTCCTGCATAATTTGAATTCTCATAGATAACATCTAAAACATTAACATTACCTCTTCTTTTAATCCAGAAATCATGAAATTTTAGGAGAATCGGAGAGCTACAAAACTGAAGGTTTTGTTCAATCGGAGAGCTACAAAAATCACTTTGTGATTTTTGTTTATCTTCGGATTTGTCCAATGCTAAGATTTTGGTTTCTACATGATCATCTGTCATTGGGTATATTTTCGCCTTAATACCTAATAATTTTCTCTCCATCTCTATGATCTCTGATAACTTATAACCATTTTTAATGAGATGGGTTTTATGCATTTTAAGAGCTCTATCTCTGTCCCCTATTCTAAGAAATTCATCATACTCCAGTTTTTTCAACTGTTCATGGCAGTGAAAAGTATCATTTTTTATTCCATACCATGTTTCCTCATTTATAAGATCTGAAAATGTGTAGAGAACAGTATCCACATCGGGAGAAATATATAGGTCCCCTACCCAAGTATCTTCTCCAGTATTTACTATTACCGAAATGTCTTCTTCATGTAATATGTTTTTTAAACCCTGTATTAATTTTGGGGTCCCAGTTCCTCCAGATAAAACAGTTACTTTCATTACTACACCTTATAATATTTATATTGGTTGCACTAGGGGTTAAACTTAACTCTATTAAATTCTTAAAACTATCGGTTGATTTATGGTTTTGTTTAATTTATTTTGAAAGTATATTATAATATATCGATTATTCGCCAAACGATTAAATCATCATACACAAATTTCTTTTCTTATATTTTTTCTCCCATTATATTTTTTACAAAGATTTTTCAATTTTTCAGCGTTTTTAAAGTATATTTTATTGTTCTGGATTTCATCCAGGGCTTCTTCAAGTTTGTTGTCCAAATCCTTATGCGATAATGCTATTCCACATTTCAATTCATCTATCTTCTTAGCATTATTTTCCTGTTCTGGATGATCCAAATCAGGAATAGTTACAATAGGTTTTCCAAAACTTATGGCTTCCATGAGTGTAGAATGCCCTCCATGGCACACTATAAAAGAGCAGTTTTTTATCAAGTCCTCCATATCGGTAACTAAAGGTATAATTTCTACGTTTTTAGATTTTATTTTATTCAGTTTTTTTGCGACCTCATGGCTACCACAAACCATTTTTACCTTTAAATTTTTCTTTTCTGCTATTTTGTTTAATAGCTCTAGTATTCTAAATCTATACTCAAAACCGCCTATTACGCATAGAATATAATCCCTAGAATTGTCATTCTTACTTTTATTGGGCTCAAATTTGTTAGATTCATCGTACAGGGAATATCTAATTAAGGGACCAACGAATACTAAATTATCAATTGCTTTTAAATTATATTCGCATATGGTATAGGGTAAAGGTAAATCTGGAATAATAACCCTTTCAGCAGATTTATTTATAATATTTAACAGTTCCATAACCGGATAAATAATAATTCTCTCTTTTTTATTAGTTTTAGTGTAATTTTGATTTGTTATAATATAGTACGGTTTTTTTAAAAATTTCGATGCCATAACTGTACTATATTTACAGTCCGATATAATCACATCTGGATCGTAGGTTTTTATTATTTCTACCTCTCTTTTTACGGCTTTTGCAGGGTTATAATCTTTATTAAATATACTCTTTTTAATATCGAACTTTCCATTATTCCCTGTTAGTTTTATCTCAGGATAGGTTTCAAAAACTTCATAATTAGACATCTCTATGAAGTTCTTACTTTTGCCGTAAGCTATGAATTTTACGTCGTGTTCTTTTGATAATTCCTCCCCTATTGCAATGCATCTTGTCGTGTGACCAAACCCTTCGCCACACACCGAAATCAGTATTTTCATAGGGTTCACCACATTATATTGTATGAGATTCGTAATCTAAGTCATTTATAAAACTGTCTTTTTTAATTAAATAGCCTATCCTTTCAAGTTTCTCTTCTTGAACGTCATACTTGTAAAAAAGAGGTACTCCTGTAGGAATGTTAAGTTTTGGGATCTCTTCAGTACTTAAGTTTTCGATATATGATACTATGGATCTTAAACTATTCCCATGAGCCGAAACTATTATGTTTTTATCCTTTTGGAGCTCAGGTATTATGTTTTCTTTAAAGTATGGTACGGTTCTTTTAGAGGTATCTTTAAGGGATTCTCCACCGGGAGGGGCAATATCGTAACTTCTCCTCCATAAAAAGACTTTTTCCTTTCCGTAAATCTTACTAGCTTCATCCTTGTTTATACCTTGGAGTTTTCCATAATACCGTTCATTTAATCGCCACGACTTATAGACTGGGAGATAATTTTTTCCATTTTCCGATGAATCTTCGATTTGTGAGTCTGAAATTTCTCGAATTTTGTCTAGATTATCATATATTTTCCCCCAATCTTTCATCTTGCCGCTTTCGTGTTCAATTTTAGGAAATCCTGAAGCTATGTTTTTTGACATCACTATCATAAGCGTCTGCATAGCCCTTATCAATTCCGAGGTATGTGCGATATCAAATTTATAATTTTTTAGGAGCTCCCCGGCTTTTATAGCTTCATTTAGTCCATTTTCACTTAATGGAACATCCACCCACCCTGTGAAAAGATTTAATTTGTTCCATATACTTTCGCCATGTCTGATTAATACTAAATAAGGCATAGAATCACCTGAATTGGAATATAATAATTTAATTATTTTCTACATACTTTTTAGCGTATCTATAGGGAATATTATATTTTTCAACAGGTATTTGTTTAGACCATAACTGAGTTTTTGCCTCATCTAATGCCTGATCAAAATCCCCGCCATTTATTCTGTAGAGCTCTTTAGTTTTTTTAAGGACTAAAATATCCACTGCAACAGTTATACTACTTTTAATTGGATCATCCTCAAGGTAGATTACAGTTTTTCCAGCGGTAATAACTGGTATATCTAAGTACTTTGACAGTAATAATGCCGCTGGAGTATTTTTAGTTATTAGAATTCCTTCATCTGTGCTAGTGCTTATGTTGGCCTTGGTATATCCAAATTCACATATATCGGGATTATAGCAGTATTTTGAATTCACATCAGCTTTTTCCAATATCACTATTTTGCCAGGAATTTCTCGAATTTGATTTTTTCTATATGTGCCAAAATATTTTTTTCCATAGTATCTATTTGAAGTGTATATTTTAACGCGGTCATTTTCATAAACTCTAATGGTATTTCCAGGATCTAAAACCAATATAAGTCCATAGACTGGAACATAATCATTTGAAACCGTTACAACTTCATTAAATTTATATCCGTTAACAATACATAACCTTTCAGAGTCATTTGGATCATTTATGTATGTTTTTAGTAGTTGTTCATTGGTTTTTATTCTATCAGTTCCCCAAACTCTTATTACATTTCCATATTGCATTAAATCATTTTCAACATCTTCTGAAACAGCCAAGTGGCCGCCCACAATAACTATTTTTTCAGGATTCACGGATTTTATTATATTTTCCACGTCAGGATTTAATCGGTCTCCATCCGTTTGAAGTATAATTCCTCCCGAAATATGGGCATAGTCAACTGCAGTTATATAATCTGGCCAGTTTTCATTAGTGATAATAACAACATTCGACAATGAAGGCTTTTCGCCTATTTTGATAGCAGTATTGGGGGTTAAACTGGATAAAAAAATCAAAAAAATAATTAATAAAATATTCTTATGGTCCATAACAATCACCTTTGAAGTCGTCAGATATGACTATCTTGTTTATTCTGCCTATTTTGACCTTTCTTATTATTCCCCTCTGTTCAAGGTCAGACACCATTCTTGAAATTTTTGGCTTGGTCATTCCGGTTATTTCAACAAGGTCTTTCTGTGTTATATCACCATGTTCTTTTATTAGTCCAATTATCATTTTTTCTTCATCTGTAAGTATATTCATCAGTGTTTCGCTTCTATTTTTCTCGTAATCTTCGATTTTCTTTTTTAAGATCTTTATCTGTTCTTCTTTTTCCTTCAATTTTTCACTTAATGTTTTTATTTCTTTTTGATATTCTTCAATTAAATTTCTACAGTTGATCAATTCTTTTATTTTTTCCTCTTTTTCCTTAATTTCTTTTTTTAGTTTATCGGTTAGTTCATTGTTCTTTTCCCTTTCCTTTTCACAGTTTGTTCGTAGATCCTCTATTTCGGAATTTAATTTTTCAACTTTACTCTCATAATTATCTATTTTTTTCTTTAGATCTTCTGATTCATCTACGATGAGCTCATTTATTTCTTCCAGTCTTCTAATTTCCTTTTCTTTATTGGCTAAATTTACATTTAATAGTTCCAACTCCTTATGCAGGAGCTCTATTTGGGAGTTCAATTCATAAATTTCTTTTTTGTTTCTTCTGTTATTCCTAATGTGTCTTATTATTAAAAATCCTGAAAATAAAACCAAGCCACCAATTATGAAATAAAGTATATTTTGGTTTTGGCCTTCCGGAGTTAATACTACATAAGTTACTGTTGTTGTAAAGTATTTCTCAGTACCATCGAGCTCCCTTTCCCACTTTATGAAAATTCTCTTTCCATCGGTATCAATAACATAATCTTGAGGAGTTATACTAAGTAATCCTTCTGCTGGAGAAACTACTGCCGCACCTGGTGGTAATTTTATAGACATCGAGAAATTTGAAGGAACTGCTGGGACACTCATGGATAGTAATTTCTTTCCCAGTTTATCCCATACTATATCACTATTAAATTCGATTTTTATTACTCCCCTTTCCCCTTTTTTTATTGGTTGTTCTAGTACAATAGTAATTTCTGTTGAGCCATCGTTGGAAACCGATGAGTAAGATTTGACACCTTTATCTGACTCGATAACCAAATCACTAATTTCCTGGGGAACAATATATGTTATGTCTTTAATTTCCTCAGAGTCATCATTGTATATCTTCAGAATTATGGTTTCGTGGATCTTGTTATTTTGATCTATTTCACATACGACGTTGTAGTCTTCGAATACAATGGCATTACTAAAATTCAAAGAACCGAGAAAGAAGATCAATATCAAAAATCCCCATAATTTCCTTTTAAGGTGCATTTTATTCTCCTCAAAATTTTTAAGGTGCATTTTGCTGCATTTTTAATGCAACTATAGAAGTTCTTTTTCAACAGCTTCTGATGCCCGAACCATATTTTTAAGTTTATTGTAGGCAACATCCAAAGGCAGGAGTCTCATACCACAATCGGGATCTATAATTATAGAATCCTTTAAATTATTTTTCAAATTATCATTATTCTTTAATATCTCTATTCCTTCATTTATTAAATCTTCTATTTCACTTACATCTTCGACAGTTTTTAATTTGGTGTTGATACATCCAAAACCTACTTTCTTTTCAATGAATTCAAGTATTTCTAAATTCTTTTTATTTGAAGCAAATTCATGGTCCAGTATATCTACATTAAACTTGTTTAAATCTTCAAATATGTCAACCACGTTTCCACAAACGTGCATAACAACAGGTACTTTTAAATTCTCAGTTATTTTATTGATAGCTCTTCTGGCAGTTTCTAAGTCATAGAGTCCTGTTGAGAGGATAGGTTCGTCTATTTGAATCATCTTAACATAATTTTGAATTGATTCAGCTTCTTTTTTTAGTGCAATAGACAAGTCATATATTAAGTTTTCATCCTTATTGTCTGAATAATAATTTTCAACCCTTATGGATGATGCAATAGTGCAGGGTCCGGTAATTATGCCCTTTACTCCCTTACCTGTTAAAGGTATTGAAGATCTTTTATTTCCATGACGTTCCCCTTTTGTTTTAGTTTTTAGGATGTTTAAGCTGTATTTTATATCCTTTAATGTTATGGGCTTCACATGTTCTATTTTGCCAACAACCTTTTTTCCTTCAAATCCATACATGCTGTTTATAAATATTTCTACCATGTCGCCTCTTACTTGGCCGTCACTTACTACATCGATACCTGCATTCAACTGGTCAATAACTGCTTTTTCTATGGCATAACTGTATTTATCATACATGCCGATTTTGTCCTTAATTTTCTCGATTAACCCTTCTGGTTCCTTTGTAACTACTGGATAACTTCCAACCACTGTTTTTATCATAAAGATCACCGTATAGTGTATATTGTAAAATTATAGTTATTATAGTTATATTCTATTAAATTAACAGATCTACAATCTCCATATTCTTAACAAGACCCATATCGGTTATTTTAAGTTCTGGAATTACAGGAAGTGTCAAAAACGACATTGATAAAAATATATTTTCAAAATCACTCCAATCTTTTGTTTTTTCTTCCAGAGATTCAGTCTTTCTCAAAATGTACTCCCCATCATCCCCCATAATTCCTGCAACGTTTAGCATTACATATTCAACAACTTTTCCATTCTCAACGGCCACAAATCCGCCGCCAATATCCTTTAAAAAATTAACTGCAACTGCCATATCTGCAGGATCGTTTCCAACCACAACAACATTATGACTGTCATGAGAGTATGACGATGCCAAGGTACCTCTTTTTAGAAAATCCACAACAAGGCCTTTTCCAATTCTATTTGTGTTTTTGTGCCTTTCAACAACGGCTATTCTGTTTAATTCTCTATCGTTTAGTTTCTCTTTTGCATCATCCAACTTTATAATTTTCTCTTTGGTTATTAATGAGTTATTTATTGGTTTTATTGCCCTACACCTTCTTATTTTAAAATCACTATGCCGATACTGATGATATAAACTATCAATACCGTTTATTAAAAAATCTTCTTCATTTTTGTAGTCATAATGTATCGTGTTTAGTTTTTTGATACTTTTGTTCTTTTGATTTAAATCATGGTTATTGTAGTTGTTATTGTTTAAGAGCTCATCTAAGAATTTCCCATTTACCATTATTTTACTAACTTTAAATTCATTTAAATCATCAAAAATTATCAAATTAGCTTCATTTGATGGTTTTATCCCTACATCAAAACCAAAATAATTACCTGGATTGATAGTTACCATCTGTATGGCTTCAACAGGTGAGACATATTTAGTGGCTTTTTTTAGTATATTTAGCATATATCCGTTTTTTAAATCCTTTGCAGAGATGTCATCACTAACCAACATCAAGTTTCTCATGTCGTTAATTTTTTCCCTTATTTTTAAAATATCTATATTCTTTGACGCAGAACCTTCCCTAACCATTATTTTTAATCCAAGTCTAAGCTTTTCAAGAGTCTCTTCAGGTTCTACACATTCATGATCAGACATTATTCCCTTTTCAATATACTTACAGAGCTCCAATCCAGTTAGCTGTGGGCAGTGGCCATCTATCAGTTTGTTATATCTTTTGGCAACTTCGATTTTTTCTAAAACTTCTTTATCTCCATTTATAACGCCTATGTAGTTCATAACCTCCCCAAGGCCAAGAATCCGATTATTATATTTAAATAGTTTCTCAATATCTTTTGCAGTAATTTCAGCTCCGTTAGTTTCCAAGGCTGTAGCTGGAACACAGGATGGAACCATTAAAAAAACGTTGAGGATTTTAGCATCGTTCAGCATAAATTTTATTCCATCAATTCCCAGAACATTTGCAATTTCGTGGGGATCTATTACGACCTTTGTAACTCCGTTTAAAAGCGCATATTTTTCAAATTCAGAGGGTATTTGGTGTGAAGATTCTATATGGATGTGGGAGTCTATAAAAGTCGGGGAAACATACTTTCCCTTTAAATCAATAACTTTATCCACTTTGTAGCCAATTGATGAATTATGAAATTCGTTAGAAATTTGGTCATTTAAATCTACAAAAGCTATTTTGCCATTTTGTATTCCAATATTCCCTTTTACTATTTCCCCTGTGTATATATCTACAATATTCCCATTTTTTAAAATTATCATAACAACACCTATGATAGCCATGAAATTAGAAAATCGAAGTTTTGTGCTAAGTCCTGTATACTAATTTTTGTAGTAAGTACATAGTTTTTGATTCATGGGAAGAAAATAAAATAGTAATAATAAATTTTTAAAATTAGATAATTTTGCCCTTTACCTTATTGATATCAAACTTTGCAGTATATGCGACAGCCATAACTGCTACTACTCCCGCCTGAACAGGGTCGGTAATCACCAGATCTGCAACTTTTGGAGCACTTCCAAACATGTTTAAGGATATTACATGAACGTCTGTTTTTTCCTTAAGTCTTTTTATGGCTTCAGTTATTTTTCCCCCCATTAAAGAGCCAGCAAGTACTAAAACTCCCACTCTTGGTAGTTTTTCAACAGCTAAAACTGCATCAGCTAAGTTTTCTTCCCCAACTACTGGCATGGTATCCACACTGATTCTTTCCCCCCTTATGTTGTGTCTATCTGCTTCGCTTATTGCACCTATGGCTACTTGAGACACCTGAGCTCCTCCGCCTACTATTATCACTCTTTTACCAAATATTTTTTTAAGACTATTGTGTATCTCAACATCGAGTACGCAGTCCAAGCTTCTTATATTTTCTATAAGTTTTTTTTCGTTGTCTATTCCTTCAATTTCCATATAAATTAATCCCTTATCTTTGTTTTTTATAAACTGCTGGGTGTATAGTATATTTCCATTTAACTTTGAGATAATTCCAGTCAGTTTATGTAGGACCCCTATTCTATTATCCGCAACCACCGTTAAACCAATCTCATCATGAAGGGAGTAGAGCTCCTTTTCAAATCCCATGTGCGGTTCTTTATCCTGTTTGTAGGTGTTGTTTATCTCCATAGTTATCCTCAATTATTGTCTGGTTTTCCCGTTAAGGATGTTGAAAATATTGATTTCCATAACTTGTTAAGGGTTTTGAAAACCTTTTGATATTCATAAATTACCCTAAATATCTTGGATTTCTTGCCATTTCCATTAATCGCCTTATCCTCTCTTCTGTTGGAGGGTGCGTTGAGAATAATTTAATTAAAGTATCTCCTTTAAATGGGTTTACTATGAACATATGCTCTGTTGCAGGATTTCCTTTTTCCATTGGGTGGTATCTAACCCCTTTTTCAAGTTTTGAAAGGGCATTTGCCAAATAGTATGGGTTGGATAGTTTCGCCCCGTCTTCGTCTGCAAAATATTCCCTCTGCCGTGAAATGGCAAACTGCACAAGTGTTGCTGCAATTGGGGCTAAAAATATAAATAACAAGGTACCTATCAGGTGTACTGGGTTATCTTCATCATCCTGCCCAAATCCAAAGAACATCCCCCACTGGAGCCAGTTTGCAATATAGACAATAGCTCCAGCCATTGTAGCAACAATTGTACTTACAAGTATGTCCCTATGTTTAATGTGGCTAATCTCGTGAGCTATCACTCCTTCGAGTTCTTCTTTTGATAGAAGACTTAAAATTCCCGTAGTAACCGCTACAACTGCATTCTTTGGACTTCTTCCTGTTGCAAAGGCATTTGGCGTTGGAGTATCAACTATGGCTATCTTCGGTTTTGGAATCCCTGCCTTATTGGCGATTTTTTCAACTATCCTGTGGAGTGTAGGGAATTCATGTTCATCTACTATTTTTGCACCGTAGCTCATTAAAACTAATTTATCGCTGTAGAAGTAAGCTATTAAGTTTGGCACCAATGCGAACATTATTGCCAGCACCGGATGGATGTTGAGCAACATAAATGCTCCATAAAGTAAACCTGTTAAAACTCCCATAAGTAAAATGACTTTTAGTGTGGCCATCATTTTCTCACGTTCCTATTTTTTGTTATTTTTTATTCTTATTATTTTTATGGTCGTTCTGCAATTAGATTTCATTTAACATACTTAAATTTTAAATAGTATTAAATATGCTTTAAATTTCAATTTAAAGAAATATTTATGGAATGTATTCGTAGAACGACTATATTACTGATATATTTTACAAACCATTGGATTTTTCAATATTGACAGAACATCATCCAGCTGATTTTTTTCGCAGATGCAGAATATCGTATTTCCAAGCATCGCCTGAGAAGCTCCGAGTGTAAATTTTAAGTCATCACATATTTCGAGTATTTTGTCATTTGCAAGTCCGGTATTTTTAGCAAAATAAAGAGAAAGATCCATGAAGTTTTTTAAAGTTGGCTTTTTCAAAAGTTTCCCAAGTAGCTCGTCGGAGGTCTTATTGATTTTATCTATCCAGTTGGGGTTGTTTATAATTGAGTCAGTTTCTTTTTTTCCGAGTATCTCAACTACTACATGGTAGTTTTCTATATCTTCAATATGAATTTTTTCAACAGATATTGGAAAACCTGGTTTTTTTCTTATTACAAAACCTTTGGTATATTGTGCAATAACATCACCTAGACCTGTACTACACTGTACTTCTGATATATGGGCCAACTTTACAATTGGATTTTCGATTTCATAATTATCTTTATTTTTATGGTTATATCTATTATCTTGATGATTATTTATAAACTTATATATTTCGCTCAACCCATATGCAGCTCCCAGTGTACAACTTCCAGAGGTTCCTAACCCACACCCAAGTGGGAAATCAGATTTATGAATAATATTGTAATCAAATTCATCTAAATTATAATATTCTTTGTAATTTTTAATTACTTCTTTAACTGGACATAAATCTATCTTTTCACCATTAAAATATATACCTCCCTTTCCTTCAACCAGTTCGGTGTATGTACCTTTGTTTAAATTTATGCCTGCCCCTGTAGAGCCTGTTTTTAATATATCGTCTTTATTTTTACATATTTTGAAAAAACCCGTGATATGACCCGGAATAAACATGTCAGCACCTGAAAATTCTTTTGAATATGGTAGTCAAACTTTTTGCACATATAATCGTTCTACAATATTTATACTCAATATTCTTTAAATTTCAATTATAACTAATACAGAATTATTGTAATTTGAATTTTTTAAAATCTTATATGTATAGTTTGTAGAATGACTATTCAAGAACATTGAAGTTTGATCAAAAAGTTATGATTTAATGACTTTTTGAGACCTCTTAACGCCAATATTGGCAGTTATGTGAAGACTACAACTGAAAAAAGAGGTGAATTTATATTAAATTTGGATAAAACTCAATTTATGATATATCCAATTTAAGACTGGAGAGCTCCTATAACTTTTGCCTTTATTGATTCGATATCATCAGAATACTTTCCTTGGGCAAGGTCGTCCTTACCTCCACCTTTGGCTATTGTTCTTATTAATTCTTTCATACTTAAGTTAACGTTTTTACCTCTCTTACAGAGGATATAGTTATTTTCATTTAGGAGTACGACAATTGAGTTTTCTCCTGTAATGTTGTCTGCAATTGACATTAATTCCTTCTGTGTTCCGGTTACTAATTCCACTAGAACATCATACTCTCCGACTTTTTCAAATTTGTTTGCGAGCTCGTATTTTTTAAATTCTCCAATTTTCTTTTGGAGCTCCTCGATAGTTTTCTTCTGTTCCTTCCATTCTTCGAAGAATCTTTTAACTGTTTTTGGGAGCTGAGTTGTTGGAACTCCCAGTATATCTGCAGATTCAATTAAGAAATCTTCAATTTTTTGAACTTCTTCAACTGAGTTTGTTCCACTTGTGTATTCCAGCCTTTCAACACCGTCTTGGATTCTTTCGGTTTTAAGTATTTTTATGAATCCTACTTCACTTGTATTTTCACAGTGTGTACCACCACAGGCTTCCACATCAGTACCTTCAATTTCAATTATTCTGAGTGTGTTGCCGGGTACAACCCCACCTTGGTATATTCTAAACCCATACTTTTGTTCTGCTTCGTTTCTGCTCATAAATGAAGATTTTACGTTTATTCCCTTTAGGACTATATCATTTGCTATTTTTTCAATTTCTTTTAGCTGTTCTCTTGTAATTCTTTCATAGTGGGTAATGTCCAACCTTCCTTTTTCAGTATCTACATTTGAACCTGTCTGCCAAACGTGTTTTCCTAAAACCTTCTGAGCTGCTGCGTTTATTATGTGGGTTGCAGTGTGGTTTCTCATGAGTTTTTCTCTGTTTATCCAATCTATTGTTCCTTTTACTATGTCTCCTTCTTTAAATCTACTTACTTCTGGGACCTTGTGATAAACTATTCCGTTTTTCTTTTGAACTTCTAAAACTTTTATATCGTTTAAATATCCTATGTCGTACTTTTGACCTCCACCTTCTGGGTAGAATATTGTTTTATCCAGTATAACATAGTCTCCAACTGTTCTCAATACTTTTCCTTCAAATTCTTTTTGTTTAGGATTCTTGTAGAATAAAAGTTCGGTTTCCGGTGCATCAACGTCAGGTAATTCTTGTTTTTTGGCTTTAGGTTCTTCTACACCCTCTTCTTCGTGTCTCTCTGCGACTATTGTATAGAAGTTGTCTGGGACTGTTACTTTTATTTCCTTCTTGCCCTTCTTATTTATTTCTTCAACGATATCCTGCACAACCTCTGGAGGTAGTCCATTACTGTCGTAGAGCTCGATTAAGTCATCCAATGATATTTCGGTTTTTGATTTAACCATTCTTTCGACAATTCCTCTTCCTCTGTTGATGGTTTGGATATATTTTTTCTCTTCAGCATCTACAACGTCCATTATATAATCTTTCATTTCCATTAGTTCTGGATAAAGGTCCTTTAAATCCTCGAGCTGCATGCATATTATTTCTTTGAGAGGTATGGAGATTCCAACTTTATCCATGTACCTTAAAGTTTTTCTTAAAACCAATCTTGCCAAATATCCTTCCCTTACGTTTGAAGGAACGATTCCATCTCCAAACATAAATGAAAGACATCTTGTATGGTCTGCAATAGCATAGATGTACTCCAATGGGCTCAATATCTTATCGAGCTCATTTACATCCATTCCGATTTTTTCAGCTACTTTTTTTCTTAGGACTCTTAAATCTCCAACGTTTTCAATATCCATCAATCCTGCAAGTGTGGCACTTTCTGCCAAAATTCTTTCAACATCCTGAGCGCTAGCAATGGAACTTGAATCCTGGCTTTCAAATATTTTATCTATACCTGCATTTTCCTTTAATTTTTTAACTATGTTGCCAAAGACAGCATCGTAAGCTGTAGGAGTGCCTTGTGAAGCCCATACAAATCTCTCAATACCGTAACCAGTATCCACTATTTTTAATGGAATTTCTTTGTAGGAGTCGCCTATTTTTTCATACTGCATGAAAACTAATGTGGCGAGCTCAACACCATGGGTTATAACTTCATAACAAGGTCCTGCGTTTCCTCCACCTTCCCACCAGCTCTCAATAAATGTAATTGATTTTTCATCTATTCCAAGTCTCTTCATGAAGTTGAAACAGAGCTCCACGGTTTTATCTGTCCAGTATTTGAAATCGTCTTCCTTGTTGAATGCGTGGTGAGCTGCCATGGTAAAGCAGGTCATGTGTCTACCTGTTCTTCCAACATTGTCTATATCGTTTAATCTTATACATGGTTGGGCAATTACAAGTGGATTTGCAACAGGTTCAACTATTCCTTTAGTTACCCAAGGCTGAAATACTGCAATAGATGCAATAGTTAAAAGGATATCGTCTCTCCATCTTCTTGCAATTACTGGAGACCTTTTTATTGGTGTGTGCCCATTTTCTTCAAAGAACTTAATGTATTCTTTAACCATTTCGTTGTAGGTGTATTTTTTCTTTGTTATTGGATTTCCGATAAATGAATACTTATCACAAGGACTGTCCCCGCAGGTTTCTCTATCTGGGTCCAATGTCCAGAAGTACTGTCCGCATTCCTTACATTTTTTTCTCATGAATCCCATTTCATCAAAGAGCTTAACTCTATAATCATGTTTTATTTCCACAGTGACCACCAGATAAATTTAAATTTAACTTAAGTTTATGGTGCATGTTTAAAAATTTTTCGTTGCATAAACTTTAAGTTAAGGAAAATAGAAAATATTTATAATTATTAACTTGTTTTAACTTGCTTATCTTCTTTCTAATCTTCTTTTGATTGCTATTAGTATGCTACCTATTAAAATTAGTGAAATAACTCTTATAGCCCACTCATAACTTGCCAATGTTTTTAACTGCTCTTTTTGTATTGTGCTATTTGTTGAATTTATAATATTATTATCAATTCCTAATTGGAAAAATGCCCTTAATGTTTGCCCAAGTAATTCATCATAATGTAAAATTGTAGTTTTTAATGGTTCTGGCGCACCATTATAAATGGATAAACCAATTGGTTTAATAATAACTTCCAAATTAATGTTTGGTAATAAAATAGGGAATGCAAACAACACAAAAATTAAAGAAATTACCAAAGGTTTTGCCATAGATTCTCCATAATTTGAAGTTGTCTTATATATGTCAAATGCAATTCCTTCTAAAATTTCTTTTGAATGTTTTAAATACTTTAAGATGTTGTTTCGAGCGTTATACAATATTATGGATGTTATCACTATTGTTAAAAATAATACGAATATAATTAGTGGATACGCACCCAATAATAATCCAACTATAGATAACATTATTAAACACATTGAAATTATAGGAATATCTTGATTTATCATATAGTTTCTAAATTTTTCATAATGTGGCATAGTGCTTTCTCTTATTAAATCCATTTCATAAATAAATAATTCAGACGCTTCAACATAAGTTCTATTATTTTCAAATGACATTCTTATGTCCCGATATTCTTTTACAACTGTCTCTTCCCTCAAATATGGTAAAAGAGTTTCTATAAAAATTTCTAAGAATAATGTATGGGCCTCATCATCTTCACAATTAATAATATTTTTTATTTTTGGCTTCATTCTATTAATTAATTTTTCTGATTCTTTCCGTTTTTCTTTTAGTTCATTTTCTAATTCTTTCCGTTTTTCTTTTAGTTCATTTTCTAATTCTTTAAGCTTTTTAACTTCTTTATCATATTCTATACTATCTTTGATTTTTTCTTTGTTATTTTTAATTGAGTATTTTAGTTCATTTATTTCTTCATTTACTTTTTTTATTTCTTCATTTACTTTTTCAATACTGTAGGTAAGTGTTTTAATTTCATTATTTTCCATTATTTCTATAATTTTTTCTTTATTTTCTTTAATTAATTTTAGTTCTCTTTCTAACTTTTTTATTTTATGATAATTTTCTTTTATCTCACTCATGTCTTCTTTAACTAACTTCAATAATAAATCGTCCAAAGTTCTATTATCGTTATTGTTTGTAATAATCGTTCTATTATCGTTATTGTTTGTAATAATCGTTGCGTTTTTTGTATCTGTTAGTAAGAATGAAGTTCTTGACAATGGGATATTAAAAAAAGTTGCAGAATTTTTAAAACTAACTGAGTTAAAAATTAAAATTCCTGCATTACACTCATTATTTTTATTTTTAAATGAAATAATGTCTTCAAAGATAATTTCTGAGAATACTGCCATCTTGAATGATATGTCCAGAAACTCTACTAATTTGAATATAGTTTCTGAAAATTTTGTGGATTTTTCAAATGTTAAATTTGAGAATTTAGCATACTTTTCAAAATACAAATCTATAAAATTGACATACTCCATAAATTCAGAATCAGATAATAATATATTGTTAAATTCTGAAGATTGTATGGTAATATTCCCAATAACATAGCTATTTGTTAATTTAAATTTTCTTTTAAACTCACATCCAATAACTTCAACATTCTTTTCAAATCTAATTCCATCAAATATAACTATGTAATTAAAAGAACAAGATTTAATATATACATCCCCTTTAAATACCGTTTCCATATCTTCTGTTTTGATATTGGGATATTCATTAGAAAATACAAAATCGCCATCACATATGCAAAATTCAAATGATACGCTTTTAAATTTAGTACCATAAAAATCCACATTTTTAAACTCAACTCCACGAAATAATACGCCAGTATTGAAATTGGAATATATAAATGAAGCGTTGTTAAATTTTGTTCCGATAAAATTAGTATATGCAGTATTATTTAGGTCTTCCTCATTGAAATTTTTACTAAAAAGAGATTTAATTTTTTCATCACTCGAACTGAATTTTGTCGAGATGAAATTAACACTATGATTAAATTCTGTTTCTTTAAATGATATTATACTTTCAAAACTACATGCAAATTCTGTATGGTTGTCAAATACTGATTTATCAAAACTAACAATATTTTTAAATACCATACTTTGGAAATAAGTTTCTCCTTTGAACTTACATTTTTCAAAATATGCCTGTGCATCAAATTCAGAGTTATAGAATGATGTTTTACCATGGAATTCGGATTCTTCAAAACTAACATTTTCAATAGCATTTATTGAATTATTATTGCTAAAATATGAACCAAAATGAACTTCTCCAAAAAATTTAACTTTTTTGAAAGAAACTCCATGTGAAAAATTAGAATATTTAAAACCAACTTCATCATTTTCAGATTTAAATAATAATCCTGAAAATTCAGCTTTTCCATAAAGCTCTGCTTCATCAAAAAAACATAAATGTTTGAATGTAACCCCTGAAAAATCAACATTCTTAAAATTGCTACTTCCATCATAATCTTTCATATATTCGCTAAATACCGTGTTGTTGAATCTTACCATTTCATGAAATTCAGAATTTCTAAAATCAGCATCTCTTACAAAAATAGAACTTGAAAAATTGGCTTCAGATTCAAATTTACAATTCATAGCTTTAAAATCCCCAACAACTTTACAATTCACAAATATAAATGGCTTTGAAAAAGTTAATTTTCCATTGTAATTATATCCCGGGATTGTTCTCTTACTATACGCTCCAGTATAAAAATTAACATGCCCTTTAAATTCAACATTTGTAAAATCAATTTTAATATCAATATCAATGCAAATATCCCCATTTTTTTCTTTTATTAATCTATTTTTTAAATTTTCTTCTTCTTTGATAATTTTATTGTAAATATCAACAATAGAAACGCTACCATCGATAACACAATCATTTAAATTAAAAACTTTTTCCTCACTCTTCAATGCGTTAATAAACTCTTCATAAAAATCTTCGTCTTTTTTATTTTTATCGTTGTAAATAATTTTAACATTCTCCATAATTCCCCCCAAATCATAAAAAAAGTATCAACTATCTAAAACAGACATCTGAAGTTCTTTCATGTATTTTGGATATCCGAGCTCCCCTCAATTTTATAAGTTTGACTGTATTTTGTGGTTCATTCCTCCCCCTTGCAGGAGCTCCGATTTTCTATTTTTTAGATGACCATATCAGACATTAAAGTTTTTGTTCAATCTTTTTAAGAATTTCTTTTATTTCATCTTGCCCTTTTATTATTGCATCCTGTCCTTTTTTAACCTCTTCCAAAACTCCAAAAATCATTTTAATGTATTTAACTCCTTCATCTAATTTTTTGTTTAATTCTATTAAGTCATCTGCTGAAATCCTATTTATTCCACTTGGAAACTCAATAAATGTATTTAGCTCTTTTTCTTCAATCTCCTCTATTTTAATTAAATTATCTTTTTTTTCCAAAAACTTTATACTTTTTTTAAAAAATTCTTTTAGTTCCTCATCATCAAAGTTTGCCAATATTCTAACAGTTCCATCCTCGTAGTTATAAACCACTCCATCAACGCCCAAACCTCTCCCTATGTCTTCTATCCTATCCCTGAACCCAACGTGTTGAACTTCCGGAGCTTTGCTTCGGGCTACAAAATCCGAAGGATTTTGTTCAATTCCGCATATTTTTAACTCATAGGTTGTAGCCATAACACCACCATTTAGTTCTTATTATGGTTATTATGTCATCATGATGATTATATAACTTATTCGATATAGTGTTTATTATGGCGGTGAGCTCCGAATTAACTTTCTTGATAATTAACCTTGTAAAAATAGAATAAAAAAGTAAAAAAATAGAATTATTTATTTAAAATGGACATCTGAAGTTCTTTCCAGCGTATTTAGGATATCCGAGCTCTTCTTCTATCCTAATTAATTGGTTATATTTTGCAGTTCTTTCTCCCCTTGCAGGAGCTCCTGTTTTTATCTGTCCAGCATTCAATGCAACAGCTAAATCAGCTATTGTTGCATCTTCTGATTCACCACTTCTGTGTGAAACTACAACCCCATAGCCGTTTCTAGATGCAAGGTTTGCAGCATCAATTGATTCTGAAAGTGTTCCTATCTGATTTACCTTTAACAATAATGCGTTACCTGCCCCAACTTCAATACCTTTTCTTAATCTTTCGGTGTTTGTAACAAATAAATCGTCACCAACAATCTGAATACCTTTTAATTCCTTTGTAATTGTTGCAAATCCTTCAAAATCTTCCTCATAAAGTGGGTCTTCAATTGAAACTATTGGATATTCATCTATTAATTCCTTGTAGAGCTCGATTAATTTTTCTTGAGGTACTTTTTCCCCGTTTATTATGTATGCCCCATCTTTTTCACTGTAGAATTCACTTGCTGCACAGTCAAGTGCAAATACTATTTCGTTTTCATAACCTGCCTTTTTAACGCTGTTAGATAGTAAATCTAAAGCTTCTCTTATGTCATTAATTGGTGGTGCAAATCCTCCTTCATCCCCAATATTGACCGCATCTTTTCCATATTTTTCTGAAATAACTTTTTTCAATGTTTGGTATGTTTCTGCACACATTCTTATGGCTTCTGCAATACTATCTGCACCAACCGGCATTATCATGAACTCTTGGAAATCTAAAGCGTTTCCAGCATGTTCTCCACCGTTTAAAACATTCATCATTGGTGTAGGCATTACATAGGAGTTGCATCCGCCAATGTACTTGTACAGTGGTAGTGAAGCGGTTTCTGCTGCAGCTTTAGCAACAGCCAATGAAACAGCCAATATTGCGTTTGCACCTAATTTACCTTTGTTGTCAGTTCCATCTAATTCTATCATTAATGTGTCGATTTCTCTCTGTAATCTTGAATCGTATCCTATTAACTCCGGCTTTATGATATTATTTACATTTTCAACAGCCTTTAAAACACCTTTGCCGCCAAATCTGTTTTCTCCATCTCTTAACTCCACAGCTTCGTGGGTACCTGTTGAAGCTCCACTAGGGACTATGGCTTTACCATATCCTCCTCCAAATGTTAATACTTCAACTTCAACTGTTGGGTTTCCCCTTGAATCCAATACTTCTCTTGCGTGAATATCGTATATGTCAAATGAATCATCTAGATTTTTTAACAAAATTTCACCTCCATAAAAATACTGTATATTTATTTTTAATGTAAAAATACACCAATATTGGTTTAATAATTTTATAATTGAGTTATGCACTTGAATGGATGAAAACCGAAGGTTTTTATTATATTTAGATCATCCTTCGCCTCTTGGATATGCCTTATAAATAAAAGTAGTTTAAAGTATAAAAACCATATTAAAAATCGAAGGTTTTTGATTTAGGTAGTTATTTATAATTTAAAAATCAATCTTTATATATCTTAAAGTTGTTTGGGGGATATGTTGAAAGAATATAATAATTTGATGGAAGTAGATGATAAAATAATCATAAAATCTATGAAAAAGGTATTTAGGGAAGAACTGGACGAAATGGAACAAGAATTAAGGAAGTTATATGATAAATACGATGTCAAAAGTAGCAAGGAGTTAGAGTTTAAGATTTCTGAAGGTTTTGTACATGGGGAGGATGTTAGGTTGGATTTAGATAGTATGAAGGAGCTCGAGGAAAACCTGAAAAAGGTAAGGTCTTATCTGAGAGACATAAATATGATGAGTTTATAATTTTCGTTGTTTAACGATTTTTAAACTCTTAATTTTTTATAATATCTTTATGTTAGTTGATTATGTTTAAGTGATACTATGAAAGTGGTAGTTACAAGACCTGAAGAAAAAGGAATTTATTTTGCTAAGCTATTGGATAGAGAAGGCTTTGAGCCCATATTAATCCCTACATTGGATCTCGTTTTTAAAGATGTTGAAGTGGATTTGGATAAATACGACTGGATAGTTTTTACGAGTCCAAGGGGTGCTGAAGGTCTCTTTAGAATTTTAAAAGAAGATGATTTAAAAAAGATAAAGGATAAAAAAATAGGGGCCATAGGTGTGGAAACTGCCAAAGAGTTTAAAAAAATTTTCAATAAAGATGTAGATGTGGTCCCTGAAAAATACACTGCAGAAAATCTATTGGAAGCCTTGCAAAAGGTAGTAAAGGAAGATGAAAAGATATTAATTCCCACAACCCCCTCAACAAGAGATGTTTTAAAGAAAAATCTCCCTAACGTTGATTTGGTTTTTGTGTATTCTTCTGAAGAACCTAAAGATATAAAAGAAAAGCTTGAAAAGTTAAAAGAAATTGTAAGGGAAGAAAAAGAAAATGGTAAAAAGATAGTTTTAACATTTACAAGTGGATTAACTGCAAAGAATTTCTTTAAGAATTCAGATGAGGAACTTTTAAACTTGTTAAAAGACCAGTATGTGGTTTCCATAGGTCCAATAACTAAAAAGAACGTTGATAAATATGGTTTTGATTCGTTAATACCTTCGGATGAATATACTATTAATGGAATGTTGAATGTGATTAAAAAACTAAGTGAATAACAAGGATAAGTAAAAATAGTAAAATGGCCAAAATATGACAATATGTATTCCAAATGGTGGTATTATGAAGATAGGGATATTGTCTGATACTCACGACCATCTACCAAATATAAGAAAAGCCATTGAACTTTTTAATCGTGAAAAAGTTGATTTAGTTGTTCATTGTGGTGATTTTGTAAGTTTGTTTGTTATAAAAGAATTTGAAAAATTAAACTCAAGAATCATTGCAACGTATGGGAACAATGATGGTGAAAGGGTAAAATTAAGAGAATGGTTAAAAGAACTAGATGAAGATAATGAATTGGAAGATTATCTTTCTTTTGAAGCCGATGGGCTTAAATTCTTCGTATTACACGGAACTAATAAGGAAATTCTGGATTTAATTATCGAGTCTAAAAAATATGACGTTGTTATTTATGGGCATACCCACGACAGGGTATTTGAAGAGATTGATGGTGTTTTAGTTATAAATCCTGGGGAATGTTGTGGTTATTTAACAGGATATTCTACTGTAGGTATTTTAAGCACCGAGTCAAGAGAATATCAGGAAATTGACTTAGAATCATTAGAATTTTAATTGATAATTTTTATATTTTATTAGTTGTTTTTTGTTTTACATTTATATTCTATTGAACAACCAAACATTATAAATATACCATAATATACTATGTTGATGTTTTTATTAGAGAGTTTTTAAGGTGATAAAGTGAAGGTTTTGCTTATTGGAGGCGGAGCAAGGGAACATGCTATTGCAGATGCATTAAAAAGAAACAAAGACGTTAAGTTATACACATTAATGAAAAATAAAAATCCCGGAATTGCAAAAATCTCAGAAAAAGTATCAATAAATAGTGAAACAGATTTAAATGCAATAAAGGAGTTTGTAAAAGAAGTTAATCCTGATTTGGCAGTAATTGGTCCAGAGGCACCACTAGGTGTTGGAGCTGCTGATTTACTCGGGGAAATGGATATCCCTACTGTAGGTCCAAAAAGGCTTCCAGCTCAAATAGAGACAAGCAAAGAATTCATGAGAAACCTATTTGAAAAATACGATATCAAAGGTTCTTTAAAGTACAAGGCATTTGATAGCTACTGCAGTGAGTTAGAGGAATTTATAGACGAAATGACTCAAATAGGCAAAGACGTTGTAGTTAAGCCAGTAGGTTTAACAGGCGGTAAGGGAGTTAAAGTTGTTGGAGAGCAGTTAAAGGACAATGAAGAGGCAAAAGAATATGCCAAGGAAGTTTTCGAGAAGAGTATAGGCGGAGGAAAAATAATAGTTGAAGAAAAATTGGTTGGTGTGGAATTTACACTTCATGGATTTGTAGATGGAAATAATATTGTTTTTATGCCGCCTGTTCAAGATCACCCACATGCCTATGAAGACGATGAAGGACCAATAACTGGTGGAATGGGTTCTTACTCCTGTCCAAACCACAGCCTACCATTTTTAACTGAAGAAGATTTAGAAGAAGCCAAGGAAATAATGAAAAACACCGTAAAAGCAATTAAAAAAGAAGTTGGACCTTACCACGGCTTTTTATATGGTCAGTTCATGCTTACCGTAGATGGACCTAAAATAATAGAGTACAATGCAAGATTTGGAGATCCTGAAGCTATGAACCTTTTACCAATATTAAAAACAGACTTTTTGGAAGTTTGTAAGGCAATAACTGAAGGTAATCTAGATAAAATTGATGTTGAGTTTGAAAATAAAGCTACAGTATGTAAGTATGTAGTTCCAAACGGCTATCCAGTGAATCCAGTTAAAAACAAAGAAATAACCGTAAATGAAGACAAAATAAAAGAAGCTGGGGCTGTGCTGTTCTATGCTTCAGTTAACGAAGAGGATGGAAAACTTTACATAACTGGATCCAGAAGTGCCGCTGTGGTAGGTATTGCAGATGATATTGAGGAAGCTGAAAAAATAGCTGAAAATGCCATTCAAAATATTAGTGGTGAAGTATTTTACAGAAAAGATATTGGAAGAACCAATTTAATAAAAAAGAAAGTTGAAAAGATGAATAAACTTAGAAATAAATAAAAACCAATTATAATTCAGTTAAGGGAATATTTATAAATAGTATTGAACCATAAGTTTTGTTACAATTATAATTAATTGCGATAGTATAAACCCTTAAAAAATCGTAGTTTAGAGGGATGTACATGAAAAAATTGGACATGGAAAAATTACTTATGATTCCGGGACCTACAATGGTTTCAACCAAGGTTTTAAATTCAATGGCTCTACCGATAATAGGCCATAGAACAAAAGATCATGGGGAATTACTTGAAGATACTGTAGAAAAAATGAAAAAAGTCTTTCAAACAGAAAATGACGTATTTTTAATCACTGGCTCAGGAACGTCAGCAATGGATATGGCTATTTCAAACACCGTTGACAAAGGAGATAAAGTTTTAACAATTGTAAATGGTAACTTTGGGGATAGATTCTATAAAATAGCCTCAGTTTACAAAGGGGATGTAATTAAATTAGAAAATGAATGGGGCGACATGGCTGAACCTGAAAAAGTTAAGGAAGTGTTAGAAGAAAACGAAGACATAAAAGTCGTTACCATAGTTCACAACGAAACTTCAACAGGTGCTAAAAACCCAATTGAAGAAATAGGAAAAGTAGTAAAAGACTACAACGCTTTATACGTTGTAGATACTGTTTCTTCATTGGGGGGAGATTATGTTGATGTTGACAAGTTCAACATAGACCTCTGTGTTACAGGATCACAAAAATGTATTGCTGCACCTCCAGGAATGGCTGCTATTTCAGTAAGTGAAAAAGCATGGGAAGTTATAGATAAAACCGAAACAAAATCATTCTATCTCGACATTAAAACATATAAAAAGAGATGGGAAACCAAGAAAGAAACACCTTACACCCCATCAGTTTCATTAACCTATGCAATGAACGAAGCTCTTGAGGTAGTTTTAGAGGAAGGTTTAGAAAATAGATTCAAAAGACATGAAAGACTTGCTAAAGCTACAAGAGCTGGTTTAGAAGCTATGGGAATTGAATTATTTGCAACAGAAAGGGCAAGGTCAGTTACTGTAACTTCTGCAAAATACCCAGAAGGAGTAGAGGATTCTAAGTTTAGAAAGTTACTTGCTGAAAAATACAAAATACTCGTTGCCGGTGGTCAGGCACACCTAAGTGGAAAAATATTCAGATTAGGTCACATGGGTGAAGCTAGAGAATACCACGTACTTGGAACCTTGGCTGCAGTTGAAATGACATTCAAGGAATTAGGAGTTAAGGTTGATAGTGGAGTTGAAGCTGCAAAAGAAGTTTTAATGAAATAAATAAAGTTAGCTGAGCTTACATTAGCTAAAATAATTTCTTTTTTCCTTCACTTTTTTGGATAATATTCATTAGAATCCTGGTGGAAAAATGTTCGATTCTAAAGTGTGCGAAATATGTGGAAAACCCGCTAAGACTTATTTATTTGGAAGCTTTCTCTGTGATGATAATGAGTGTATGGAGAAGGCTAGAATGCTAAGGGGAGGTCCTGCAGGTCATAAGTTAAGGGTGGTTTCTGTAGGAAGTAAAAACCCTGTTAAAATCAAAGCAGTTGAAGAGGCCATGTTGAAAACAATTGGTAATGTACTTGTTGTAGGTGTTGATGTTGAAAGTGGAGTTTCAGAACAACCAATAGGCTTTAAAGAAACCTGTAGAGGTGCAATAAATAGGGCAAAAAATGCAATGGAAAAAAACCCTGCGCTTTATAGTATTGGTATAGAGGCTGGTTTAGTAGAGCTCTGTTCTGACACCGAAGTAGGTTCTCTTCAGGAAGGGAAGTATATGGATATTCATGTCTGTGTAGTTTATGATGGATTAGATTTTACCGTCGGAACGTCCCAAGGTTTTCAACTTCCTAAGGAATTAGTAAAGGAGATGAAAAAAGGAACCGAGTGTAGTTCTGTTGCAGAAAAAATATATGGAATAGAAAATATAGGACAGAAAAACGGAGTAATTGGATATTTAACAGATGATAACATAAAAAGGATAGACTTGTGCAGGGATGCGGTTATAATGGCCATGATACCTAGAATGACCAGAAATGTAAAACTTGATTTTTAAAATAAGTAAAATAATATTTAAATATGGGATTTTTGAATAATACTATTTTTTATAAGTTTATATGGTAATTAATATATGGTGAAATCCTGATGGATTTTATAGCCCTCTTTGGAGGATGTACTATTTTCAAAAAGTTCAAAGTGATACCATGAAAGTGAATCATGAGAAATGTGGATACTGTGGAGCCTGTGTCGGTGTATGTAGAAATATGGCCATAGAATTGGTAGAAAATACGATTATCATTGATGATGAAAAATGTAAAAACTGTAAATTGTGTGCGATAGTATGTCCGTTAAACGCTTTGGAGGAATAGCATGAGGGAGCTAACGTATAGTTATGATGTGGTAGTAGTTGGTGCTGGACCTGCAGGAAGTATGGCTTCCTATTATGCATCAAAGAATGGTGCAAAGACACTATTGGTTGAAAAATCTCAAGAAATAGGGGAACCAGTAAGGTGTGCAGAAGCAGTACCAAGATTAGAAAACTTTGGGATAGCTACAGATTCATCATTTGTAAGGAACTATATTAAAGGAGGTTATTTAATAGCTCCAAACGGCAAAAGAATTGTTGTTAAAGGAGGAAAAACAGACGGCTATATTGTTGAAAGAAAAATATTTGATAAGTATCTTGCCATAAGGAGTGCAAGAGTGGGGACAAATATTGCAGTCAAAAGTAGAGTAATAGGTCTAGACCATAATGGGGAAGGCTATGATGTTATTATTAAGCATCTCGATGAAGAGTATGTTGTAAAGGCTAAAGTTGTAATCGCTGCCGATGGTGTGGAGAGCTCAGTTGCTGAAATGGCAGGATTAAAGACTAAAAAGAATCCTAAAGAAATATGTTCATGTGCAGAGTATGAAATGGTAAATGCCAAGTTACTCGATAAAAACATGATGGAATTCTATTTTGGAGATGTATCTCCAAAGGGTTATGTTTGGTTATTCCCAAAAGGAGATACTGTAAATGTGGGATTAGGAGTTATTGATTCTAAAAAGAAAGCCATTGATTATTTAAATGAATTTTTAGAGAATCCTATTTTGGAAGGTAGATTGGACAAAGCCACACCAGTTGAATTTAAATGTGGTGGAGCTCCAGTTGGAGGGCCTATCAAAAAAACGGTAAAAGATAATTTAATGGTTGTTGGAGATGCAGCAGGTCACATAAGTCCTTTGACAGGCGGGGGAATCTACCTATCAATGGACTGTGGTTCAATAGCCGGTGAAGTTGCGGCAGAATGTGTTAAAAAGAACGAGTTTTCAGAAGAATGTCTTATGAAGTATGAAAACAGGTGGAAGGAGAAGCACTATAAGAATCTGATGAAGGATCTGAAGTATAAAAACATTCTTCAAAAATTAAATGAGGATGAATTAAATGCTATTGCAGATGCCATTGATGGAGATTTAGAAGATATAGATTTGAAAAAAATAGCAGTTAAAATAATAAAGAAGTCTCCATCACTTTTGAAGTACTTTAAAGATTTGATTTAAATCTGATTTAATCATCCACCATGTTATTTTTTTCCTTCTGTCGTCTTTTATTTTTTAAATAGTCATATGCATACCATAAACCAACCAGTAACAGGACCAAGAATAAATTCTCTTTTAGTATAATACTAATATATCCTAAATACGGTATGATTAATGGATTTCCTCCTATCTCGATTATTTTCTGTTTTATTTGATCCTGCGAGATTAGTTCAGGGTCATAAGTTGGGTTGTTGTCTCCTTTTGTTATGTAGTATGTTTTACCATCTAGTTCCACTTTTTCGATAATTCTATGTATTACTGGTTTTGTAGCGTCTCCCTCAAAAACAACTAAAGATTTATTGTTTATCTTAACTACATATTTGGCATAATTTTGTTTATAGTCTGGCCAGTGAGCTCTGTAAACTACAATGTCGCCAACTTTTAAATCATTAGGATTGAATTCATACTTTGCATTTTCTACAATTACAAAATCTCCTCTTTCCATTATCGGATACATACTGTCTGATACCACCACATTAACGTGGCTCCAAACAATGAGTAATATCGATATAAAAATTATCCATTCAACTACGTCCTTTTTATTGATTATACCACCTTAGATTTCGTTTCAGTTTTATGGAATTATAGTGGTTTATATAGTGGCTTAATAAGTAAGGCACACCACCATATTATAATAATATTATTAATGTTTTCCAAATATTTGATAAATTTATATTAATTATAGAAATTATATGGTTTAAATCTATTGGACAATGTAAAAGGTTTTATATCTATTAATATATATTTTGCATATACTTACTTGGAGGGGAAAATTTGCAGTCTTTTAGAGTAGCAAAAGTTATGGGAATACCCATTGAACTACATATAACATTCGTTTTACTACTGTTGGTAGTTTTTTATTTTTGGGGTGTTGAAGGGCTCATATTGTATATTTTTCTATTTACATCTGTAGTATTACACGAGTTAGGACACTCATATGTTGCTAAAAAATACGGAATAACTATAGAAAAAATACTGTTACTTCCTATTGGTGGAGTGGCTATGATGGGCCAGATCTCCAAGGAGGGGGAGTTTAAAATAGCTATTGCAGGTCCTCTGGTAAGTCTTACTTTGGGAGGATTATTCTTAATACTCTCAAGCTTTATGGATATAAACATGGGTAACTATCCATTGTTTCAGACAGTTGGAGTACTGAATATAATGTTAGGGATATTTAATTTACTGCCGGCTTTCCCAATGGATGGCGGTAGAGTATTCAGAGCTCTGATGTCAAAAAAGTACAGTTATCTAAAAGCTACAAAAATAGCATCTACCGTAGGTCAATTTCTTTCATTGATGCTTTTAGTTCTAGGTTTACTGAGCTTAAATGTTATATTGGTTTTAATTGCTCTTTTCATATACTATGGAGCTTCACAAGAATATAGGGTACTTCTTATGGATGAAATGTTCCGTAATATAAAAGCTAAAGACATAATGTCAAAAGATGTGGTTCATGTTTCTCCAGATATGACTGTCGAAGAATTTATAAACACATTGATAAACTACAGGTACATGGGGTATCCAGTAATTAAAAATGGTAAAATTCTAGGAACCATAACCTTTGCAGATATTACAAATGCAGATAAAAATGAAAAAATAGAAAACCTTATGAAACCTCCGGTTATAATTTCCAAAGATTCCGATATTAGTGAGCTACTATACACAATGGATAGTGCAGATAGAGTTTACGTAATGGACAACGGCGAGTTAGAGGGAATAATATCAAAAACAGATCTTGTGAGAACGTTAAAAATTCTTGGACTAAAAAACAGTCAATAAGATAATGGTATAATCAAAATTAAAAAAATAATAACATATTTTTATATTTTTTATTTATTCTTCTTCAACTTTTTCGCTCTTTTTCCATTCTGTGTATCCGCACTTTCCACATGCAAACCTGTTTAGGTGTTCAGCCATGAAAACTCCAGGGCCACATTTAGGACAGGTCTTTTTTAATCTTTCTACTTTGTCCCCTTCAACTTTATAGTATTGGTATTTTTGTGTTTTAGCCATTATTGTCCCTCCTCAACTTGTTCTGCCACTTCTTCTTCAATTTTGTTTTTTTCTAAAACTGACTTCTTTTCGATTAAGTTCATCATTTTTTCGTTGTTGTATATTTTTGCGTATCCGTTCACTTCCATTTTACCAAATTCTTGGTCAAGTTTGTCAACTACGAGCATATTTTTGTCTGCATTTAATATTGCAACAAGTTTCATTTTTACGTCTTTGATTGAAGGGGTAGCTCCTTCAAATGATACTGTAAATTTTATTTCTTTTCTATCCAATAATGGATTTTCTCTCTCTGAAACAATCTTTATTTCCATTCAATATCACCATAAAACTTTTAAAATCTTTATCCATCTTAATGAATATAATGTGGATGAAACCTTTTTAAAGGTTTCGTAACATCAATCAAATAGTCGGAAAATTCCAAAGGAATTTTCACTCAATCGTAGTGAAACGGAGAGCTGTGAAAACCGAAGGTTTTCACTCAATCGTTTCCATCATTTTAAGTATTTCGTCTATTTTATGTTTCAGGTCTTTTGTGATTTTCAATATTACTACGCCTTCATCAGGCTGTCCATAAAGGACCATAGTATTTTCGGGAAAATATTTAATAACAGGAATGGTAAGTAAATCCTCTTCTCCCTTTACTATCAAAGCAATATCCTTATCATTTATAGTGGAAAGGTATTTAATTTTTTCGATGGCTTCATCAGTTATACATCCGGGAGGATTGTTAACTTCAAAGACTCTTTTAAAATTATGGGTTATGTTAACATTAATAGTTCTTTTAGTTTTTAAATCAAAAATTGATAAATTAGGTACTATATTCTTTGATAAAAGGTTTTTTGTAGTTACATCACCTATAGAAACAACTCTTCCTTTTATGGGCGGTAGTTCTTTATATACTTTTCCAAAGGGCTTTTTAAGTATGTCCTTTACATCTTCATTTAGCACATACATTTTGTCACTATCTTGTCACGTATTATTTTCTCGATGTGAATTTTAATTGCACTTATTTTACACTTAATGCATACTTACCTTTACAATCTATTTTGGCTTTTTTAGCCACTTCTGAATTTACAGGATCCAAAATTATTAAGAGTCCCCTCCAGTTTTCCGATGTTTCACCCTCACAAAGTGGGCATTTATCCTCTTTTGTTATATATTTACACTTTAAACAAGCTCTCATGAAAATTCACCTCAAAATAAATTAAAAATAATATATCTGGCAAATAAAATACGTGTTTTGTATATATCCAAGATTGGAGAGCTAAGTATAATAAAATATTAATTATGCCTTGTTTTTCTTCTTCTCCTCTTCAATCCATTCTAATTTTCCTAATCCTGGCTGTCTCATTGTTAATGCTATCTTACTTCCTCTTTTCTTCTCTTCTCTCAAACTGACTGCTACTATCCTAGCTCTTACTCTATCTCCTTTTTCAAGGACTTTTCCTGTTTCTTTTCCGATTATTGCTTCTCTCTTAGGATCGTAGCTTACATAGTCATCCATAATCTGGGAGATGTGGATTAAACCATCGAGAGGTCCTAACCTTACAAAGGCACCAAATTCTACAATATCGACGATTTCACCTTCTATGACTTCATGAAGTCCTGGAACATAGGTTAAAACATCAAATACAGTTGGGTGGTATGCCGCCCCGTCCCCATAGATTACCTTACCTTCTCCAATTTCATTTACATCTACAATTGATAAAATGAAACCCATATCTTTATCCAAAATACCTTCATATTTTTCCATTAGTATCCTGTGGATGTTTTCTTTTATGGGCCTTCCAAACATGTGCGGAGGTACTCTAACAGTATCTGAGATTGTTAAAATTTTATACAAATAATCACCTCATGATTTATTAAGGTTCATAAAACAGTAGCAGATTAGTACGATAGAGTATATAAACAATTTTTAAAATATAAAACAGCTACAGTTTTATATTTATTTTATGATATATATACTCAACGGATAATCGTTCAAAATTCTAAAACGAAAAGTTTATATAGTAGAATATCTATCGTATTGTATGCTCTGAAAGGTAAACAAGAAGGGGGCCCGTGGCCTAGTCTGGATACGGCACCGGCCTTCTAAGCCGGGGATCGGGGGTTCGAATCCCTCCGGGTCCGCCATTAACCCTTTATATCTATGCACACGCTCCGGTGGTGTAGTCCGGCCAATCATGCGGGCCTTTCGAGCCCGCGACTCGGGTTCAAATCCCGGCCGGAGCACTTATTTTTATAAACACATTGATTTATGTATTTAAATGTATGATAAATATTGTCAATCTTTAATAAAATATAAATATGAATTTTGCTATATCCATTAGAGGAACTATGGTTCATCCCGTAAATCCAAATACTAAAAAATATATTTTAATAAATTTAATGTTACTTCAATTAATTTAAATTATTTAATGATCGGAGCTCACGAAGTGAGTGTTATGAAAGCCTTATGGTTTCATAACTCTTAAATCGGTAGGGCTACAAACTCGAAGAGTTTGTCAATTGGAGTGAGCAAAGCTCATGAATGTTGTAAATCTCTTCAGAATTTGCTTAATTTAATGAATATACCGCCTAGGGATGGACTATATCAAATTAAAGCTATCCGGATGACTTTATTTCTATTTTGGATTTAATATCCATTAGGCTTTTTTATAAATTCACGAGGGATATTATGGTAAAAATAACCGATACTACTTTTAGGGATGCACATCAATCTTTAATGGCTACAAGGTTGAGAACCGAGGATATGATACCTATTGCAGAAAAGATGGATGAAGTGGGCTTTTTTTCAATGGAAGTGTGGGGAGGCGCCACATTTGATGCGTGTATTAGGTACTTAAATGAAGATCCATGGGAAAGATTAAGGGCGTTGAAAAAGAGGATACAAAATACTCCCTTACAGATGCTTTTAAGGGGACAAAATTTAGTTGGCTACAGGCACTATCCTGATGATATTGTGGAAAAATTCGTGCAAAAATCCGTTGAAAACGGAATTGATATTATTAGAATATTCGATGCATTAAATGATGTTAGAAATTTAGAAGTTGCAATGAAAACTGCAAAAAAATGTGGAGCTCATGTACAGGGAGCTATTTGTTATACAACAAGCCCTGTTCACACAATTGATCAGTTTGTAGAACTTGCAAAGAAATTTGAAGAGATGGAATGTGACTCTATATCTATTAAGGATATGGCTGGTCTTTTAAGACCTTACGATGCTAAAGAACTTATAAAAAGGTTAAAAGAAGAAGTTTCAGTTCCAATAGACCTCCATAGTCATTGTACAAGCGGTATAGCTCCTTTAACATACATGACAGCTATTGAAGCTGGTGTGGATGTAGTAAATTGTGCAATATCACCGTTGTCAATGGGAACCTCCCAACCGCCAGTTGAAAGTATTGTGGCGGCATTAAAAGGGACAAAATATGATACAAAACTTGATATGGAATTATTAAATGAAATAAGGGATTACTTCAGCGAAATCAGGGAAAAGTACAAATACTTAATAAATCCTATCTCCGAAAGAGTCGATACAAGAATTCTTTTATACCAGGTACCTGGAGGGATGCTTTCAAACTTAGTCTCTCAGTTGAAGGAACAGGGAGCTCTAGATAAATTTGAAGAAGTACTTAAGGAAATTCCAGAAGTTAGAAAAGACTTAGGATATCCACCACTTGTGACGCCATCTTCCCAGATAGTAGGTACTCAAGCTGTTATGAATGTTTTAACAGAGGAAAGGTACAAGATAATTACAAACGAAGTTGCAAACTATGTAAAAGGATACTATGGAAAATCTCCTGCACCGATTAACAAGGAGCTCATGAAAAGAGTACTCCAAGACGGTGAAAAACCAATAACCTGCAGACCTGCAGACCTATTGGAACCAGAATATGAATTAAGAAAAAAAGAAGCTATGGAGAAAGGTATAGTATCCCAGGAAGAGGATATATTAACCTATGCACTTTACCCACAAATTGCAGTTAAATTCTTGAGAGGAGAATTAAAAGCAGAAGCAATACCTGAAGAAAAAGAAGTATCCAAATTCATGGAAATTCCAACAGAATACGCAATTGAGGTCAATGGGGAAGTGTACAACGTTAAAGTTGAACCAATATATGGTACTGAAATGAAGAAAAAGAAGGAAACTTATACTGCAGAAACAGAAGGTGCAGTAACTTCACCATTTAGAGGTATGGTAACCAAAATCAAAGTTAAAGAAGGGGACACCGTCAAAAAAGGAGACGTTATAATGGTGTTAGAGGCCATGAAAATGGAAAACCCTGTAGAAAGCCCTGTTGATGGAAGAGTAGAAAAAATAGTCGTCAATGAAGGGCACTCTGTAAGCGTGGGAGATATTTTAATGATAATCAAATAAAAAGAAACCACCACTATTATTTATTTGTTTTTAGTCTAATTTTTATTTAATTTAAGAGGGAAAATATGTTCGAGAAAGTGTTGATAGCCAATAGGGGAGAGATCGCGGTTAGAATTATCAGGGCCTGTAAAGAGCTCGGTATAAAAACCGTGGCAGTTTATTCTGAAGCTGACGAGCATTCCCTATATACTACCCTCGCAGATGAATGCTATTCTATAGGGGAGCCTCCAGCTTTAAAGAGTTACTTAAACATTGAGAGAATCTTAAAAGTTGCTGAAAAAACCGGTGTAGATGCTATACATCCTGGTTATGGATTTTTATCAGAAAATTCAAAATTTGCTGAAGAATGTAAAAAAAGAGGAATTGAATTTATAGGCCCTCCAGTGGAAGCCATAGAGTTAATGGGTAGTAAGATAAATGCAAAAAGAACTATGAAAAAGGCAGGAGTTCCTGTTTTACCTGGAAGGGAGGAACCTATAGAAACCGTCGAAGAAGCTGTTGAAGTTGCAGAAGAAATTGGTTACCCAGTTATTATAAAAGCCTCCGCCGGTGGTGGAGGTATGGGAATGAGTGTAGCCTACAACAAAGAAGAGTTAATAGACACCATAGACTCAACTAGATCAATAGCAAAAAGTGCATTTGGAGATTCAACGATATTTATTGAAAAATATCTGGAAAAACCAAGACATATAGAAATCCAGATTGTAGCAGACAAATACGGTAATATAGTTCACCTAGGAGACAGGGAATGTTCAGTTCAAAGAAGACATCAAAAGCTAATAGAAGAGGCTCCTTCACCAATAATGACTGAAGAGTTAAGGAAAAAAATGGGTGAAGCTGCAGTAACGGCTGCAAGAGCTATCAACTACTACAGCGTGGGAACTGTTGAATTCTTATATAGCAAAGGTGAGTTCTACTTCTTGGAGATGAACACAAGGGTTCAAGTTGAACATCCAATTACTGAGATAATAACCGGAGTAGATATTGTAAAAGAACAAATAAAAATAGCAGCTGGAGAAAAACTTCCATTTAAACAGGAAGATATAGAATTTAGAGGTCATGCTATAGAGTGTAGGATAAACGCCGAGGATGCTATAAATGATTTTGTACCATCACCTGGCAAAATAAAACACTACAGATCTCCGGGAGGTCCAGGTGTAAGGATCGATAGTGGTGTCTTTGGAGGGGCTGAAATTCCGCCGTACTACGACTCACTTGTGGCTAAACTTATAACATATGGTAGGGATAGGGAAGAAGCTATTGCTAGAATGAGAAGGGCGTTATCTGAATACATCATATTAGGTATTGTTACAAACATTCCATTCCATAGGGCAGTAATGGAAGAAGAGAATTTTATTAAAGGTAATATTTCCACGCACTATGTGGAAGACCACTCCGAGCTCTTAAAAAAAGCTATACTTAAATATGCTGTAGAAGCTAGGGATGAAGAAAAGAGATTTAGCGATAAGATATTCCACGATGATAAAAAAATTGTAGCTTTAGCTGGTGGATTGAACGCATACATTACAAGTCTTGCAAGTCGTAACAATGCAAAATATGATAAGAAATACTCCAACGATGACATGGACTAGTTGTGTGCTAATAAATCAAATCGAAAACTATATATACTACTTTATTTATTTTTAGATAGGAAACAAACATTGGGTTCGTGGTCTAGATGGCTATGATACCGCCCTGACACGGCGGTGGTCGGGAGTTCGAATCTCCCCGAACCCACCATTCTTTTTTAGGATTTATATATTGTCTATTTACATATTTTAGTTATTTTTAGTTGACATTTGGATCCAACCTTTTCTAAAGGTTGGGTTCTGATTTCTACGAACCCACCATTTTTTCTAAAAGGAGCGCATGTATTTTGTATCAAAACTTTTTTAAAGTTTTGTGTGGGAATCTCCCCGAACCCACCATTCTTTTTTTAGGGCTCATTATATTGTCTATTATGGCATATTTTAGCTGTTTTTAGTAATATTTTGGATCAACATTTTTTATGAATTAATATTTTTATATTTAAATATAATTATATACATAAAAAGTATTAAAATTATAACAATAGAATATTTAATGATAATTTTTAAAAACAGAACAGTGAGGCCTATGGGATTTGCAGAGGTTTTTGGCATAACTGTACTTTCAGTTGTGTTGTTACTATCGGTTTCTATTTTATATGAATCTGTAGATTCTAATTTGAATAATTGGATGGATAAGAAGGACGACCACTACAGATTAATGTGGTATAGTTCGAAAGAAAATTTGGAAATAATCAACGCCCAAAGTGGAAATGGATACATATCTTTAAATGTTAAAAATAATGGTACAGTAGTAGAGGATATCTCCAAATGGTCGGCTTTTGCCAACAATCAATACAAAAAATTCACTCCTCAGAATATATATTTAACACCTTTAAACAATATTACAATATATGTTCAACTGGCTCCATTTGATAATACCTTAAAGCTATGGCTTCCATTTGAAGAAGGTAGTGGTGATATAGCCTACGATCTATCGGGGAATGAGAACAACTTAAATTTGTACAACACAACTTGGACCGCTGGTAGGTATGGATACGGTGTAAAATATGATGGAAATACTACTACCTCCAACACTTCAAAGGTGGTTAATACAACTAATGAAGTTACATACTTAGTTTGGATAAATTGGAGTGGGGAGTCTTTAAAACCAGAAAACCCCGATACAAGGTACAACTATACTCAGTGTATAATATTGAACGGCCATAATAATAGATACTTGGGAATAGTAGATCCAAATTATAATGGTACAGATTACTCCATTGATACCGTACTGTTTACACTTCCTATTGATGGAGTAGTTTATAATCTTACAACTGAAAAAACAATTCCTGTTGATAGCTGGGTTCAAATAGCTGCCACTTATGATGGAGCATCTATGAAAATATACATAGACGGAGCTCTGAATGCAACATACAATATCGCAGGGAATTTAGATCCTGCTGTAAATGTAACCTGGGCAGGTAGTTATTACAATTACAGTTATTTCAATGGAATTATGGATGACTTGAAGATATACGATAGGGCATTAACTGATGAAGAGATCTTGGCAGATTATGCTAAAACTACCAACAATGTAACATTGGCTGGACAGTATGGAAATATAGTTGTTAAAAATGGCATAACTTAAATCGAAACAATCTCTTTTGAGAAAAAGAGATTTGTTGACTTATGAAAGCCTTGGATTTCATTAAGTAATCTAAATATTATTTTTTTAAAGAAATATAAACAAAATAGTTTAATGTATTATTTGGGAACCAACTGAGCATCCTTAACTATGTAAAATCCACTTAATCCATCCCAAATTACTTCATAATCTAAAACTTCAATTTTTTCTCTAAAGAATGGGGCATCAAATACGAAGGTTTCAGCTTCTCCGCCTTCAAATGCTCTATTTATCCTATATTTTTCCATTATTTTAAGGAGTTTTTCTATATTTTCTTCGGTGATTCTCTTGCCTAACCATTCTTTACCTAAACCGTAAGCTGCCACACTTACAACTCTAAAATCAAAGAATTTTGAAGAATCTCGCAATATTAACTCCTGATCTTTATGCCAAAGTGGGGCAAAGGATTTTATACCAATTTCTTCACAGATGTGATCTATCCTTGTTCTCTGGTACTCACTTGCCAGAGCTCCGCTTACAACCCCGTCAATATCTAATTTTTCTAAGGCTTTTTTCAAATCCAATATCTCTTTTTCTTTTTCTCCTTTTGTAATTACTTTAACCATTGGAATTCCTGCACTTTCAGAAACTAAATCGGTTAGTTCCACATTTGGGATATGGAACATATAGCTTTCTTTGTTCTTTGAAACTACATTAACAATATATTCAACATCCCAACCTTGATTTAAAGCCCATAGAAGTGCATAGGCAGAATCTTTACCACCAGAATATAATGAAGCTATTTTCACAGTTTCACCTTATAAAAAGAAATAAAAAATCATAATATGGATATGATATAATATATTTTTAAAATAGATATGTTAACAATATATAATAATTAAAATATAAAAAAGAAAATACTTATCTTACAGGTAGAAATCCTTTATCTTTAACGATTTTTTGACCATCAGGGCTTAATATATAGTTAATGTATTCTTTAACAATTCCATCTGGTTCCCCATTGGTTATTAAATTCAAAGGTCGATATACTGTATAGATACCTTTTTTGACATTTTCTTGACTTGGTTCTATTCCATCCAGTTTAATGGCTTTAACTGATTTATCCACATATCCTATAGATATATAACCAATTCCATTTTCATCTGTGGAAATTTTTGTTTTCATTTCCCCATTTGATGCAACTACAACAGATTTATCGGTAATAGTTCCCTTATCAAGAGCCTGTTTCCAAAAAGTATCTCTTGTTCCACTCATTTCATCCCTTGTGTATATATTTATTGGAGCATCATTTCCTCCGACATCCTTCCAGTTAGTAATTTCCCCTGCAAATATCTTTTTTAACTGATCTTTTGATAAATCGTTTAATGGATTTGACGGATTGACTACAATTGCCACACCGTCAATGCCGATTTTATAAACAATTAAATCAGGATATTTTTCCTTTTCTTCGGATTTTAAATCCCTTCCAGCCATTCCTATATCAACCAGTCCCTCCAGCCATACTTATTGTTATTTTGTTATTATCGGCATTCTGGTCAGCTGATGTTCCCACACAACCACTTAGAAGTAGCATGGAACATACAATTAATATTCCGGTAAATACACTAATTTTTTTCACAATATCGCCTTTTTTGTAAAATAAAAAATATGATAAAAAAATAAAATAAAGAGAATTAAATCATTTCAATAAATGCTTCTAATCTTGTTTTTAACTGTTCCTTATCGTTTTCTGAATAATCGGTTTCAATCCTAATGATTGGAATACCTTCTTTTTTAAGTTCTTCTTCAACTCTTGCCCCTTCCACGTTAAATGTGTGGCAGTATTGTAATGTGTAGTAAACTACACCATCGGCGTTCTGCTCTTTTACGAGCTCTTTTATTCTTTTAATTCTATCATCGTTTTTGAATACACATGCACATGGTATTTTAAAGTATCTTTCAGCCAATTTTTCTAAATCGTAGCCTTCAACTAAGTTTTCAAACTGTCTTGTTCCAGTACAGCTTTCTTCGCCTACAACAACTCCGCCAACTTCCTCTATTAAATCAACAATTTTTGTGTTACCTGCAACCATTGGGCAGCCAGATATCAAAATTCTTTTTCCTTCGTAACCTTCCCCTTTCTCAACTTTTTCTTCCAACTCTTTTACCAACTTCTCAAAGATAGGTATTAAAGTATCGATATCGAGTAAGTATGCCAATTGGAATAATTTTAATGCTTCGGTACCTTTAATTGGTGTTGGTGTTTTAGCCCTTAGTTCATAGGTCTTGTAGAGTAATTTTCTCATTTCATTTACTTTGTCTATTGCTTCCTTAAGTTTTTCTTCGGTAATTTCGTTTCCTGTGGTTTCTTCAATCATTTTTTTAAGATCTTCAACTTCGTTTAACCAAAGTTTAGCTGATCTTTCATCTCTGAAGTGTGGTAGTTGCATTATATGCATTGGAACCATTTTTTCCATGAGCTCGAACATTTTCTTTTTTCCATCACAGGTGGTTTCTCCAATAACAACATCTGCAGCTTCAAAGTATGGACAGGATTTTGTTTTTTTGAATCCATAGGATGATTTTATTAACGGGCAGATATTTCTTGGTAAATCCTCTTCTGCAGCAGGAATTGTTGTGTCTTTACCTCCGCATAATCCTACAGGGATTCCATTGGCGGCTAAAATTAATTCAGTTGGCACAAATGAGCAAAAAAGACCAAATACTTTTCTTCCTTCTTCTTTTTGTTTGTAGAGCTGGTCTTTTCTATTTGCAAATGCTTCGTTTAATTCATTTATAGCGTTCAGGTCACTCATCGTTTCACCATACTTAATAAGCACTTTGTTATTAGATTTTTTAATATTCTGATTAATTATACTTAAAAACTAATTTATATACCGTTATTTATAAAATATAAATGTTTTTATTAGATTTTTTAATGACAATACGGTTAATAAAAAAATAAATAAATTTTAATGTGTTTTTCCTTCTTTTTCCTTTTCATTCAATGGTTAAATATAATTAAATCATCAAACAAGCTCCAACACAGCATACTATTTGGGGTTCTTCTGGAACCAGTAATTTTTTATTTAACTTATTTTCTAAAACCTCTATCAAAACAGAATTTTTGGCAACCCCTCCACTAAAAACTATATTATTCATCTTCATCTTGTTTGCCATCGGAACAATCCTATTGGATATGCTCTCATAAACACCCATTAAAATATCCTCTTTTGGTGTTTTTTTAGATAACAAAGATATTATCTCACTTTCTGCAAAGACTGCACACATGGACGAGATTTTTGCAATATCATCTGATTTATATTTGTTTAAATCGTCGTCTATTTTAAGTATATCAATACATTTTTCTAAAAATTTACCAGTTCCAGCGGCACATTTGTCTGAAAGTATGAAATCAATCACATTTCCATCGTGGTCCATCTTTATAACCTTGCTATCCTGCCCACCAATATCTATAACTCCTTCAGCTTCTTTAAAAAAGTAATTTGCCCCTTTTCCTAAGGCTATAACTTCTGGAACTATTTTATCTGCAAAGGATATTTTATGCCTCCCATATCCTGTGGCAACTATTTTATCTATATCGTATTTTTCATTGAATTCCTCAACCATTTTTAAAACATCCTCTTCTTCCACGATAACCCCGATATTTCTTACAATATAATCAACTATGTTTTTATCGTCCATTAAAACCATTTTTGTAGTTGTTGAACCGATATCTATTCCCAAAATCACAATCTCACCATAAATATAGTCGTTCTGCAATTTTATGTGATAGTATGCTATATTATATTTAATCAGTTCTACCATTTTAATGAATTTTTTAAATAAAATTTAATTTAAGTTTAATTGAATATAATATTATATAAATTATCGAATAACTGGTAGAACGAAAAAAAAGAAATAAAAAGAGATTAAACAAAAACCTAACGGTTTTTGTAGCTCTTCGCTCACTTCGTTCGCTCCGATTAAATAAAATATACTAAAAATAAGTCAAAAACTAAAAGAAATTATTCTGGTTTTTCCATTAACTCTTTTTTACTTAATATTTGTCCTTCTGGATGGTGTGGTTTTCTACTTACACCATCTGTTGATTTTTCTAACTCTCTTGCTTCATCCACTAATTTAGCAGCATATCTTATCATTTCATGGGCAGATGCTACAATTGGGATGTATTTTTCCATCTCTTTTGTCATGAAGCATCCTTTAACGTCAACATCTCCAACTTTTTCAGCCATAACAAATGCGGCCATTGCCTTTGCCTTTGCGTAAGGGTTGGTAAATTCCATAGCTTCAACAGCTTTTTGCTCGTTGATAACTATTTTTGGTAATTCAATTTCTTTTTCTTCCTTAACAGCATTAATCAT
>NZ_AQXV01000047.1:0-51735 GCF_000376965.1 Methanothermococcus thermolithotrophicus DSM 2095
ATTTACATTTATCTACCAATAGTTAGTTTTTTAGATTATTTATATTTTTTCATATAATATTATTAATAATTCACGAGTATGATCATATAATAAATTAAGTATATTAAGAATATTGATTATTTTAAATTTAAAGGATTGTATTTTTTCAACAATAGAGACAATCCTACAATACTTATCGAGCTCAGAGTCATAGCAAATGCTGCAAGTTCTGGTTTAAATGTAATTCCGTATGGATAAAGAGCTCCTGCTGCAACAGGTATTAAAACTGAGTTATATGCAAAAGCCCAGAACAGGTTCAATTTTATCTGTTTTAGAATTCTTCTACTCAATTTAACAAACCCGACAGTATATCTCAAGTCATCCTTCATTAAAACTACTTCTCCACTTTCAATTGCTATATCTGTACCGCTTCCAACGGCAATTCCAATATCTGCAGTTGAAAGTGCAGGAGCATCGTTTATTCCATCCCCTACAAAACTTACAAAACCATCAATACTACCTTTAATTTTTTCTACAATTTTTGCCTTTTCATTGGGAAGCACATTAGCAAATATGTTACTTTCATCAATACCTATCCTTTTACCAACTACTTTGGCGGTTTTTTCGTTATCTCCAGTTACCATCAGAATTTCAATTCCAAGATTTTTCAGAGCTCCAATAACTTCTTTTGCATTATCCTTTAGTTTATCAGATATTGCAATTAAACCTTCAATTTTGCCATCAACTGCCACAATTACAACTGTTTTTGCCTCTCCTTCTAATCTATCTATTTCATCCTCGTATTTTTCAATCTCTGAAGGAGGCTGAACATCTTTCAATAAACTTTTAATTAAGGCTTTGTTTCCAATTATTACTTCTTTACCATCTAAAATTCCTCTTATTCCCCTGCCGGTTATTACTTCAAATTTTTCAGGTTTCTTTAAGGTTATTCCCATTTCTTCACTTTTTTTAACTATGGCCTTACCTAATGGATGTTCTGAATTATTTTCCATAGAAGCTACAATGGTTAAAAAGTCTTTAATGTCCATTTTTGTTATTATTTCATCTACTTCAGGTTCTCCTTTAGTTAAAGTACCTGTTTTGTCAAATATCATGTACTTCAATTTTTCGGACATGTCAAAAACTTTGCCCTCTTTAATCAGTATTCCGAGCTCAGCTCCTCTCCCAACTCCAACTGTGACTGCAGTAGGTGTAGCTAATCCCAGTGCACATGGACATGCAATTACTAAAACTGAAATAAAGGTTGTAACTGCAAATATAAATCCAGCTGAAAAATACCAATATAGGGCTGATATTATGGCTATTGTTAAAACTATAGGTATGAAGTATGTAACTGCCCTATCAGCCAAGTTTTGTATGTCTGGCTTTGAAGATTGGGCTTTTCTGACAAGTTCTATTATTTGTGACAGTAAAGTCTCTTTTCCGACTTTCTCAGCTTTTATTTTTAAAACTCCATTTTTGTTTATTGTTCCCCCTACAACACTGCTACCTGGTTTTTTTAAATTGGGCATCGGCTCTCCTGTAATCATGGATTCATCTACATAGCTCTCCCCTTCTAAAACCGTACCATCTACAGGAATTTTTTCTCCAGGCCTTATAATTATTAAATCACCGATTTTTACGTTTTCAACAGGAACTTCAACTTCTTCCCCATTGACAACTACTCGTGCGGTTTTTACCCTTAAATCCATCAGTTTTTTAATGGCTTCTGAAGTTTTTCCTTTGGCTCTTTCCTCCAAATATCTTCCCAAAGTTAAAAGGGTAGCCAACATTATTGTTGTATCGTAAAACATGAACTCCTTTGGAAGAAATCCTGCAGTGGTCATTAAAGCTGAAATATAGGCTATACCCATACCTAAAGAATACATTACATCCATATTCAAGGATTTATTTTTTAAGGAGTTGAATCCTTTCTCAAAAATAGGCATTGCAACGTAAATCAACGGCGGTATGGATAATAAAAAAGCCAGATATTGTTTATAGGGAATAGTTAGGTACATCATTAAAAATAGAACTATCGAAAAAACTGCACCAACTACTATTTTATTGAATTTATCTCTTAATTCTTCTTTTTTATCTTCTTCTTTAAACTCAGCTTCTTCACCTACTCCAACAACATCAAAGCCTAGTTTTTCGATTTTTCTCCCTATTTCTTCAATAGAAACTATTTCTGGATCATAATCTACATCAGCACTTTGGTCAACTAAATTAACAGCAGCTCCCTTAACTCCATCCATGTTGTTCAAGGCTTTTTCTATGGTTTTGGCACATACTGCACATGTCATACCGGAAATTTTGATTTTAATCTTCTTAATCCCGTTCATAATCCCCACTAAAAAGTAGTTATAAAAAAATTAGTTAATCTTCTCTGCAGGATATAGCTCAAAGGCTTCATTTTTTAATATTTCATCTTCGGTTATTTTGTTCTCGTCGTATTTAATAACTCCAATTCCTTTTTCCAGGTTTATGTCCACATCAATAATTCCATCTACCTCGGACAATAATCCCTTTATTGTATTTACACACATATGACAGCTCATGCCACTTATTTTTAGTTCCAATTCTTTCATAATATCACCTGAACGAGTGAAGGTGAGCTACAAAAATCACTCGTGATTTTGTTCAATCACCTGAACGAAGTGAGGGTGAGTTGTAAAAATCCGAAGGATTTTTACTCAATCACCGAGTATAACGAGGTGAGCTCACCCAAAAATAATTTGAATTTAAATAAGTATGAAAATAAGGGAGAGATGTAAAAATAATGTTATTTAACTACATCAAAAATCCAGTCTAAAAATCCCTTATTTGCATCGCTAACATCGATTTTGAGTATTGCAGGGGTTTCGTAAGGATGCACCTTATTAATAAACTCTTTCACCATTTCCCACCTGTCGTCTGTTGTTTTTAAAATAGCTCCAACTTCATCTTCCTCTTCTATCTGACCCTTCCAAACATACATAGCCTTATGTTCTCTTAAATTTGCACATCCAATTAGGTTTTTTTCCAAGAGTGACTTAACAATATCCTTAGCAGATTCCATGTTTGGAAAGGTAGCATATATTATAATCGCTTTTCTCATAAGCACCACGCACTAAGTTAAATATCCTTGGTAGAAAGATTCTTCCCAAATTCATAGCATTTTTTCAAATGCTCTTCTTTTGGTACAAACTTACAAGTCAGGCATTCATCTTCAATAATCTCGAAATTGAGTTTCTTAAATACTTCTTTTATAACTTCTGTGGCACCTTCTGCCCATCCATAAGATCCAAATGCAACTCCAATCTTTTTACCAGGTTTCAATCCTTCCATATATTTCAAGAATTTTGCCACAGGCGGATATACGTTAGTATTCAGAGTTGGTGACCCAATTAAAACATACTTTGCATCTAAAATCCCAGCCATTATTGTGTTCAATGGAGTTTCTGAAGTATTGTACATTTTAACTTTAACTCCACTGTCTATTAACCCCTCAGCAATCGCATAAGCCAATTTATGTGTGGATTTGTACATTGTATCATAAACTATTACTGCCTTATTTTCCACATTATCTGAGGACCATTCCACGTATTTTTCTATAATTTCCCCTATCTTCTCTTTCCAAACTCCACCATGGGATGGACATATAAGTTCTATTTCTAAATCCTTTAAAACATTTGCAACATTTGGAACAAGCATCCTGTAGGGCAGAAGTATGTTTGCAAAATACTCCTTTGCATGTTTAAATATATCTTCAATTTCATAGTCGTATCTTTCAGAAGAAGCCACGTGTTGTCCAAATGCATCGTTTGAGAATAAAATCTTATCTTCCTTACAGTATGTTACCATGTTGTCTGGCCAGTGCAGCATTGGGGTTCTTATAAACTTTAAAGTTCTCTTTCCAATTGAAATCTCTTCCCCAGAATCAACGATAATAAATTCCCAATTTTTTGTGTTGTAGTGAAGTTCCAGATGTTCCTTTGCCTTTTCGTTGGTTATTATTTTAGCTCCACTAATTTCAACTATCTTTTCAAGGGAACCGCTGTGGTCCATTTCCACGTGATTCACGACAATATAATCTATGTCTTCAGGATTTACGACTTTTCCAATTCCTATTATTAGTTCATCAACTAGATAATGCTTTGCAGTATCTATTAAAACCACTTTTTCATCCTTTATTAGGTAGGAATTATATGTGGAACCACTTGGTGTTTCATATCCATGAAATTCCCGAATATCCCAATCTATAACGCCTATCCAATATATGTCATCTTTTATTTTCAACACCATGTTAATCACACCTAAAATAGTAAAAAAATAAAAAAGTAAATAATGTATTGTGTATAGGTTATATACACTTATTTAGAATTCAACTACTTTATAATCTTCGTCCATGTATCCTTTTAAGCTTACATGTCCGTGAAGATCGCTTTCTATCTTTATTTCATCCTTGATATCGTCTAAAACTCCAAACATACTTGAACATGCCTCACAGGCAACAAAATCATCTTTCAATTTTTCAAAATGATTTTTAAGAGGGTGATCTTCACTTAAAAGATCTTTAGCCCACTTTACTGCCTCTCCTTCAAGGATTATTTTTACGTCATCTCCTTTCGCCTTCATTTCACTGGCAAATAATAATGCATGAAACATTACTGGCATGTTTGGTTTTCCATTTTTTTCATAGTTAAACATTAAAAAGGCTGTTTTCATAATTTCCCTCCCCTTATTCTAATTTTTTATAGCAAAGCCACCAGTCAAGACATTCAATTTCTCCTTTTTCACATGCCTCTTTTCTTTTCTTTATATCCTCTACGGTAGATGCTGGTGGAATTATAACCTTGTCTTCAAGCACATCATTATTTGGCCAGTTGGCAGGCATTGCTACCCCTTTTTCATCTGATGTTTGAAGTGCCTTAACCAATCTCACGATTTCATCAAGGTTTCTTCCAACTTCTTGAGGGTAGTATATTATCGCCCTCATGATTCCATTACCATCGACAACAAACACAGCTCTCACAGTGTTGTTTCCTTTGTACGGGCTTATCATACCTAACTGCTCTGCCAATTCACCCCTATCATCAGCTATAACTGGAAATTCAATCTCTACATCTAACTTTTCTCTTATCCATTCGATCCATTTTAAGTGGCTAAAAACTTGATCAATACTTAATCCAATTAGTTCAGTGTTTAGCTCTTTAAACTTCTTGTATCTATTTTGAAATCCTATAAACTCTGTTGTACAAACTGGTGTAAAATCTGCCGGATGGCTAAATAAAACAAACCATTTACCCTTATAATGGTCAGGTAGTTTAATTATTCCATGTGTAGTTTTTACCTCAACTTCTGGGAATTCTTCCCCTATTAAAGGCATTCCTCCCCCAATACAACAGCATGTGTCTTCTTCACTCATAAATATCATCCAAGTTTATTTTTTAATTAAATATTAAAAGAATTAAAAGTTTAGTTAAATTATTTAGCTTTATTATAAGATACGTGGCTCTTTCCTTGCAACCAATTTTGGGTCATAACCTTGACATCCACATTCTGGAGTATAACAGCTCACATCATAGAATGTACATTTTTCACCACAGTTTGGGCATTTTTCAGGAACAGAGTCTGCCTCAAATAAGTATCCACAGTTGGAACATTTCCACCATACCATTATATCAATCTCCATTTCTTAAATCCAATAATTACTCCGCTGGCGGCGTATATACTCTTTGTCCAAGATCTTTGTCAAGTAAGAGTAATGCCTTTTTATCTCCGTCAATTAACTTCAATTTGTCAAGAACTTCACTAAAAGATGCTTCTTCTTCTACCTGTTCATTTACAAACCATTGAAGCATGTTTACGGTTGCATAGTCCTTTTTAGACATTGCAAGGTCCATTAGTTCATTTATTGACTTCGTAACACATTGTTCATGTTCTAATCCGTCCTTAAATACATCTAAGATAGAGTCCCACTCTATTTTTGGTTTCTTTATAGATTCGAGTGTTACTTTTCCTCCCCTATCTTGTAAGTATTTAAAAAATCTCATAGCATGATCCATTTCTTCTTGATATTGAACCATTAACCACTGAGCAAACCCTTTTAACCCAATTGAATCAGCATATGCAGACATGGATAAATAAAGGTATGCTGAATAGAACTCTTTATTTATTTGCTGATTTATGGCATCTTGAATTTTTTCTTTAATCATGGATTTACTCCCCTACTTCGTATTATATACTATATTTATCATATTTTATCTATTCAACTTCTTTCTAAGGTATTCTTCAAATTGCTGGGTAGTAGGAGCTCCTACAAATGCTACCTCCCCATCCACTACAATTGTTGGAACCGCCATTATGCTGTACTTTTCAGCACTTCCTGGATCTTCTGTTACATCTATATGTCTAACTTCAATATCATCGCAGCTTAGCTTATCTACAACTTCCTCAACAACTCTCTCTGCCCCAGGACAGTGTGGACATATTGGAGATGAAAATACTTCAATTAACACTTTACCACCATTTGTAATTCATTATTTATTTTTTCTTTCGATTAAACATTTGTTTGATAACTTTATAGCCAAATCTTCAGCATCCTTTATTGGAAAATCTACATCATTTAACAATTTTACCAATTCTCCCGCTTCTATCTCCCCGCATGGTAATGATAATCCGCATGGTAATGCATTAGCAAGCTCTACTTTACTTTTTATGGGAAATACATTTTTATCCTTAAAGAACTCTACCAACTTTAATTTAAAATCTTGAATATCTTCCAGAGCTTCATATAACGGGTGGTTTGTTGTTATCATGATATCTATCCCTTAAATTTTTTTAAAAGCGCTTTTTCCAAGTCCGCACTGTGGACATTTGAATGTGTCCGGTAAATCTTCAAATTTTGTTCCTGGGGCAATATTTTGTGACGGTTCTCCTTCCGCTTCATCGTATATCCAACCACACATACATTGATATTTTGCCAAGCTATCACCGTTGCAAATTAATTTGTAGATATTTGATTTTTTAAAGTTGCCCCACTCCCAAAGTAGAAATAGGGCTGTATCCTTATTAAAATAAAAAATTGTTATTCTATTTTAACTTCTTTTTCATATTTCCAGAGTCCATGAAGGTTACAGAACATATATGCCACTAATTTCATGGTACTACCTTCATGACCTTCTGACGGTGCTTTAACTTTAAGCACTACATCGGGTTTAACCCATTGGGTTAATTGAACCCTTGCCAGTGGTAAATCTTCCACATTAAGTTCTATGAATTGAATGAAATGCCCATCTTCCATTGGGTGTTCAACACCAGCGGTATGGATCTTTACTTCAAATATTTCATTTGCTTTTACAGTATCTTTACATTCAATCATAGGAACGTGTTTTTTTTCAAAATCTGTACCATCTTTAATGGTTTTAGCTAAGGCACAGGTCAATCAAATCCCCTCTTATTCTATTTTGTTAAGTACTTTCATAGCTTTTATAAATGTAGGCATTCCGGAGGTTAATAATACAACCCTTAAAGTATCTACGATTTCCTCTTTAGTTATTCCTAACTCCTTCATACCGCTTCTCATCTGTTTTTCTGTAGCCACTTCATCCCCTGTAGCAGCTACGATTCCAATTGCTATGAGTTTTTGGCATTTATAATCTAAAACCTTCCCAGTATATACGGCTTCATTTAACTTAACTATGGCATCATACAAGTCTGGATAATCATCCTTAACAATTCTCATGCCTTCTCCAAAAAATACTTCTTTCTTCATAAGTTCCCTCTTAGATTTTATTAACTATTACAAACCATTAATTTCCTTATTATCCAGTTTGTAATGGTGTTATTCTAAACTTAATCCTAATTTCTCAAGTACAGGTTCTGGTGAAATGAAGTGTAAGTCGAGAGCGACATCTTTTGGGGACATACCCATTGCCAAACCCAGTAATTGCGAATAATGAATTACCGGGAGGCTATATTCTCTGCCAAACCTTTCTTTTATTTCAATCTGTCCTCTGTCAAATTGTAAATGGCAAAATGGGCATACTTCAGTCACACAGTCTGCACCTGCCTCTATCATACTTTTTAATTTAGATTCCGTCATCTCTAATGCAACATCCAGATTTCTTGCTCTAACACCTCCCCCTGCTCCACAACACATATTTTTGTCATTGTAGTATATAGATTTTGCGCCTAATGCTTCAACCAATCCATCAAAAGACTTAGGTCTTTCTGAACTTTCAATGTGTTTTACATCCGTTGGTTTAAGGTAATGACAACCATAATGAACTGCAACATCTATATCCAATGGTTTTTCCACCTTCTCTTTTATTGCATCTACCCCCAATTCATAATAAAGAACTTCTGGAAGATGTCTTACTCTAGCAGTACCTTTAAATTCTAATCCATATTTTGAAAGAACTTTATTTACTTTATTTCTCGCATTTTCATTTTCATGAAGTATGTGGTTTGCCTCATATAATGAACCATAACACCCGTTACATATTGTTATAATATCTAACCCCATCTCTTCCGCTACAGTTATATTTCTTGCAGCTAATGTAAGCCAGGTTTCTAAATCAAAAGAACCAAAGACTCCAGGTGCCGGACAGCATGAAGCTTTTTCAAAAGGATGCAACTTAATCCCTAACTTTTCAAGTGCCTTATATGTGGCACTTTCAATTCCCGGGTATCTGTTTGGTGCTATACACCCTAAGAAAAATACAAATTCCATATCATTCATTTTTTCACCATATAATTACTCACTCATATCTTCCCATCTGACAGGCTCTAATTCCATAGTTTCCGTACAAATACCTACTTTTTTACAGAACGCTAATTGATCCATAATATCTCTTACAATCTCCAAAGTTTCTGGATACTTGTGTGTTGTCGGCGGTATTTCAGTTAACCCAATTTTTTTCCTAGCTTCCTTTATTTGATCATTTATAGGTACTGCGTGACCTGTTTTAAACACATAAAGGGAAGTTTTTCTGTGTGGTTCTGCCATATACCCCCTTTCGGCAGCAATATTTCTAATAACCTTAATTATATCTGTGATTTTAACTTCTCTCGGACATTTTTCATAACATTCATAGCATGTAGTACACATCCAAAGGTCTTCACCTTCTAAAACATCTTCTACACCCATTAATGCACTTCTTACTAATTTTCTTGTTCTAAAAGGGGTTATTCTCCCACTTGGACAGGCCCCGGTACATGTTCCGCATTGATAGCACTTTTGAAAAGAAGAAACATGTTCCTCCCCCATTATTTCCTTCCCAGCATTGATAATTTCTACTGAGAAATTAGGATTAAAATCGCTGGATTTTAACACCATTTTATTCACCTCCAATATTACTCTTTTAAAAAAGCATTATATGCATTTGCTAAAAAGAGCGTCTATTATATAGTTGTATAATATCTATAACACAAAAAATCATTAATTTTATAAATATAAAACGTAGTTAATAAATATCATAATCGATAATGATAAATTTTAATTGTTCATGTATAGTGTTATTTATAATATCATAATCACAAGATTGTAAAAAAGTGAAATCATGTACGAAGGAGAAATAACTATAGGACCTGTTCATTCTACAATGTTGGAACCTCATAGATTGAGGCTTTTTATTGAAGATGAAATTGTAAAAGATGCTGAATTAACAATAGGCGTTAATCACAGAGGTGTAGAAAGACTAATGGAGGGCCTTCCCCCTGAAAAAGCCTGTATTCTATGTGAGAGAATCTGCGGAATATGCTCCCACATTCACCTTTGGAGTGCCGTAAGGGTAACCGAAATAGGCTGTGGAATAGAGGTTCCAGAGAGGGCAAATCATATAAGAATTATCGTAGAAGAACTTGAGAGATTACACTCTCATACACTCTTATTTGGGCATGCATTTGAAATCCTTGGACATGAAACAATGTCTATGAGAAGTTTCATGCTTAGGGAACCAATAATGCAAACATTTTTTGATATAACCGGCAGTAGGGTGCATTATTCATGCCCGATTATTGGAGGTATAAGACCGAGATGTAATATAAAAGATAGCCAAATAAGTCCTATTTTGGAGAGACTAGAAAAATTCGAAGAAAAACTTGAAAAATTAATGGACAGAACTTTAAGTGACCCCATGTTAACCTCAAGGATGAAAGAAATTGGAGTATTGGACAGAAAAACTGCAGCAAAGTATCATGCATTAGGTCCTACAGCAAGGGGGAGCGGAATAAAATCAGATGTGAGAAAAATGGGATATGTTCCTGAATACGATCCCTATGAATTTGATGAAATACTCTTTGATGACGGAGATGTTTTATCAAGAATAGCCGTAAGATTTTACGAATGCTTTGAAAGTCTTAAAATTATAAGACAGGCTTTAAAAGAGCTCCCAAATTTACCTGATAAAATTTACAATCCAAACTACGAGCTCCATGAGTTCAAACCAATAGACTGTTATACCGAGGCTCAGAGGGGGCAACAGTACTACTCCTATGGATTGGATAGTGAAGGAAGAGTAAGGCAGGCTAAAGTTAGAACCCCGACTGCAACGAATTTAGGAACAATGGAAGCGATTTTAAAGGACTACCATGTAAGTGATGCAGAACTAATTATAGCGAGCTGCGACCCATGCTTCACCTGTACCGATAGGCTGATAATTCTAAAAGAACCAATGAAATAGTGATGAAATAATAAATAACTAAAATAAATACAAAATTTATTTTTTTAGACAACAACAACCGACTTTTATTATTCAGTGGTTGATAAGATGGAAGAAATTTTAAAATTATATATTAAGTCAGAATGCCCGTTGTGTGTAATATTGAAGGAAGTGCTCGAACATAACGGCGTTAAATTCCAACTAATAAACGTTGATGAATTAACTGAAAAAGAAAGAGAAGGGTTGACTAGAGAGTTGGGATCTGATCAAATAGCTTTCCCACTAATAATTTACAAGGGTAAAAAGATTTTCGGCTACGACAAAAATAAACTTGAAAAATTGCTCGGTAAAACGTTGGATGAATCCATAGAAGCTAAATTAAATGATAAAATTTTAGAAATGAAAAATAATAAAAAATTACAGGAATACTACAAAATAGTAAAGAATTTCAGCGAATATCAAGGCTATTATCTAAATCCAGATAAGGACTATTGTTTAAGAGTACTTGATGCCCAGCTTAAAAACGAAAAAAATGGATTTAAATACTGTCCTTGTAAGTTAGGGGATATTTTATGTCCCTGTAATGAAAGGGATAAGGAAATCGAATTATATGGCCATTGTTTTTGTGGGCTCTACGTCTCTAAGGATTATGTCAAAAAATGGAAACCTGGAGAAACACTTTCAATGCTCTCAAATAGGAGTATTCAAGACTATATGGAAGTTCCTATCGACATTAAAGACAATTTTGTAAAAGTTCATTTATTTTTTGATAACGTTATGAAAAAAACTTTTTTAGATGAGGGAACACCACAAAGCGGAGAAAAAATCACAAAATTTGATATAAAAGAATTACTTGATGAATACTACATACTAAAAAACAGTGGTTATGGTTTTAAGGACAATATTTTAATCAAATTTAAAGAAGATGTTGTCCATAAAAACCTTCAAATGTGGTTTAAAAACCTTGAAGAATATCTTAATAATAATATAGACATTCCAAGCGATCATGATTTTGATATATGCATCAATACCTCAATAGAAATTCCTGCAAAAAGAGAGATTGAATTTAAAGGATTAAAAATATCGACTAATTACAATAATCCTCTGTATAGAAGACGGTATTTAATCAGCGGGGAGAATAAAATCATTAATAATGAAATCATTAAGATAGTCGAGTATATAATAATGCTTGAAGTACTAAGTAATTTAGTAGAAATTATGAAAAAATGCCATTTGAAATATTCTGAAGAAATGTATAAAATACAGGATGAAATAAAAGTCGTGCTAAACAAGATAAACATTTCAGGAAATGAATCATTTGAAAAATGGCTTTACCTGCTTGTTAACAATCTTTCGAAAATCTCAAATTTACAGGGAGAACTATCTAAAAAATATAACACTTTTGAGTACTATGTGGCTCAAAATATTGAGAAATCTGAGGATTTCAAGATGTTTTTAGGTGAGGTAGATCCAAATCTTGACGTTAATAAAATACTGGAAGAATTCTACCACCTACTAACCGAACTATCCACACTTAAAAACACTGTAAACGATCTTGTGGAAGTTCTGGAAACTAAAGTAAATATATCTCAAAACAATAAAACCATTAAATTACAGGGAGAGATACACAAAACTACAAAAACGCAGCTCGGTATGCAGAAGGCAATAGAAGGCCTTTATATGATTTTTGCAGCATTTTATTTTACAGAGCTCGCATTAATTATATTTGAAGGTCTTCACAATAGGCATATAATAAATGAAGATCCCTACTTTTTGGCAGCTGCATTTATACCTTTCGCAATGATTTTAGGTGTTGTAATAAGTAAAAGATTAAAAAAAGGAGAGGAAGAATATGACGATGAAGATTAAAGAAGTTGTAAATAGTGAGTTTATAAGCCTATCGTTAAACGATATCGGGGGCGAAATAGTGCAGGTACTCTATAAAAAGAGAAAAAACTACGCCCCAGTTTTGGAGGATGGAAAACTTGTAGGTTGGATAACAGCTCTCGATTTACTTGCAGGATGTAAACACTCAAAAATTGAAGAGCTGATGTTATATTTAGATGAAATAAAAGTTTTAAATGAAAATGATGAACTAACAGATGAATTAATACATGAAATGATCCAAAACGAGGATTTAGCCTATCCAGTAGTAAATGACGACTACGAAGTTGTTGGAACATTGAGTGTTTTTGACATTTTAAAAATTTATAAAAAATAATCTTCATTTTATTAATTTTTTAATTTTCCGAAATTCGTCTATTTTTTCAATATTTATACGAGAAAAACACCGTTAATATTATTAAATCCAAAAAATAAACTAATTTTATAATTTATTTGGTGATAAATTTGCAAATTCAGCTAAAATTAAATAGGGACATGGAGGGGCTGTTCAGAGAGATGTTGAATAATGGAAGCGAACAGGAGGAGTTCCCTAATGATGAAGAATTGGTTGAAGAGGTTGTATCACATTTAAAAAAGGGATTTGATAGGGAGAAGTTAGTGTTTAAAGAGGAAGAATACACTGAAAGGAAAAAGGACTCGATACCATTAGAATTTTTTAGGGTAATGGTCTATATAGTGATGGATAAAATAAAAAAATGTGGTTCTGAGATAACATTGTATGAAATGGGTTATGAATTTGGGAAGTTTCTTAATCCAAAAAATTTGGGAGAATTGAAGAAGTTTTTTAGAAGAAATAATCTGGGTATTTTAAAGTTTGAGGGTAGAAAGCCGTTAATTTTGAAGGTTAATGAATGTGCCATGTGCGATGGTTTAGACACCAATGAACCAATATGCTATTTCGATGCCGGGTTGATTGCCGGAGCTCTAGAGTGCATATATAAAAAAACTGTTGTTGTAGATGAGATAAAGTGCATGTCTCAAGGAGCTGATGCCTGCTACTTTAAAGTGGATATTTACAGGCAGTAAAATCGTTTAACAATTTATCCATCACGATCATAACCCTAATTTTTTATTCTTCATATTTTCATTTAATTTAATTTTTATTCAATATTAAACGACGGATTTCGTATTTATGTACAGTCTTAACGATGAATTACGCACCGTTAGTATAATATACTACTTTAATACTATATTTACTTGTAAACTTTAAGGAGGGTTTAAAATGAAAGCAGATGCAGTAAAAATTGCAGATGGAGTATATTGGGTAGGGGTCTTAGACTGGGATATCAGAATGTACCATGGATATACCCTGAATGGGACAACGTACAACGCATACCTAGTATTTGGAGATGACAAAGTTGCATTAATCGATAACACATACCCAGGAACTTCCGCTCAGATGTGGGGAAGAATAAAAGACGCATGTGAAAAGGAAGGAAGAGAATTTAAAATTGATGTAATAGTTCAAAACCACGTAGAAAAGGACCACAGTGGAGCACTTCCAGAAATACACAAGAAGTTCCCTGAAGCACCAATATATTGTACCGAAGTAGCAGTAGAAGGTTTAGTAAAACACTTCCCATCATTAAAAGGTGCACCATTTAAAGTTGTTAAATCATTGGAAAGTATAGATTTAGGTGGAAAAACATTAACATTCTTAGAAGCTCCATTACTACACTGGCCAGACAGTATGTTCACATTATATGCTGAAGAAGGAATTTTATTCTCAAATGACGCATTTGGACAACACTTATGCTTCACTCAAAGATTTGACCACGAAATTCCAGAAAATATTTTAATGGATGCAAACCAGAAATTCTATGCAAACTTAATTACGCCACTTTCAAAGTTGGTATTGAAAAAATTCAAGGAAGTTATTGAATTAGGATTACTTGAAAAAATAAAGATGATTGCACCATCACACGGACAGATTTGGACTGACCCAATGAAAGTTATAGGTGCATACCAAGACTTTGCAACAGGAAAATGTAAAGATAAAGTAACAATCGTTTACGACACAATGCACGGTTCAACCCAAAAAATGGCCCATGCATTTGCAGAAGGTATTATGAGTGAAGGTGTAGATGTTAAAATGTACTTCCTTCACAACGATGAAAGAAGTGAAATTGTAAAAGACATTTTAGATAGTAAGGCATTCCTCTTAGGAGCTCCAACAATATATGACGAACCATTCCCAAGTGTTGGGGATTTAATATACTACTTAAAAGGCTTAAAATTCAACAGAACAGGTTTAAAGAGACTTGCCCTCGCGTTTGGTTCAATGGGTGGAAACGGTGGCGGAACCAAAGTACTTGCTGAAAAATTAAAAGAATGCGGATTTGAAGTATTGGATGAATACGAATTATACTACGTACCAACAGAAGATGAGCTCGAAAAATGCTACAACATGGGTAAGAGACTTGCAGTTAAAGTAAAAGAAATGAAGACCGAATAATTATAAAAACATAAAAGAAACATAACATAAAATGATATAAAATAACTAACATAGGTGAGACTATGGAATTAGAACTTGTAAATGAACACAAAGTTGGAACAACAAAAAAAACAGATCTTGAAAAAGAAGTTGAAGCAAACTTCAAAGGCGAATGTGCAGAAGTAGGAATGTACCTGGCAATGGCAAGACAGGCTCAAAGAGAAGGACTTCCAGAAGTTGCAGAAGTTTTAAAAAGAATAGCATTTGAAGAAGCAGAACACGCTGCACACTTTGCAGAAATGAATGGTGTAATCTCAGACAACTTAAAAGAAAACATTGAAATGATGTTAAAAGGCGAATGTATGGCAAACAAAGAGAAAAAGGCAGCAGCAACAAAGGCAAAAGAATTAGGCATTGATCCTGCACACGATTTCTTTGATGAAAGTTCAAGAGACGAAGCAAGACATGCTAAAATGTTAAAAGGAATACTTGATAGATACTTCAAATAATCAAGTACAAAAATAAAAATAAATATTATTTAAGCTGTTCAAGGATGATAGCAGGGCAGACCTTCTTAATGCCCTTTATCTTTCCAATCTTATTAAATATAATATCTGTAAGTTCATTACCGTCTTTAGCCCATATTTCAGTCATTATCATATGATCTCCTGTAGATGTAAATACCTTTTTTACTTCTTCAAATCTACAGAGCTCCTTAGCTACATTTAAAAAGTCTTGGGGGTCAGTATCAAATCCAGTTAATGCGATTACGTTATAGCCTATCTTTGCAGGATTCACTAGAACTGAATAACCTTTAATCACTCCTTCTTCTTCCATCTTCCTTATCCTCTTCCTTACAGAACTTTCGCTAGTATTTAATTCCTTTGCAATCTCTGTGAATGGTTTTCTACCATCGTCCATGAGTATCTCTAAGATCTTTCTATCTTTCTTGTCCATCGTATACCCCAACAATAGCTTTGCAATTCACGAACTAGCTATTTGTAGTACAGATATTTAAATATTACACAAAAGATGATATTATGACTGTTGAAATCATTGTAGATAAAGACAAATGTATTGGCTGCGGCAGATGTTATGATGTATGTCCAAAGGGACCATTAATCTGGAAAAAAGATGAGGATGGAAAATATTACGCATATTCTGTTGAACACTGCCATAATTGTAAATTTTGTGCTGGAAGATGCCCAACTAACGCTATTTTGGTAAGAGTAATAAAACATGAAGAAAAATAAAAGTATGAACTATTTTTAAACTATTTTTTTCTACAGCATTATTAAAACACAGGTATAATATAGGTATAATATTATAAAAATAGTTGGAGCTCTATCTAACACTATTTTTCTAATAACGTAAATTCATATCAATCCTGCAGAAATGTAATACATGACTATTTTAGAATATTTTACAGAATAATTTATCTTAATCTATTTTTAAGATTTCATGGGAGTGTATAATAACATAAATTTAATAAATAGAGGCAATAGACAAATAATAATCATTTAATATTATTTATTCCAAAGTAATTAAAATAGATTGATGATTTTCTTGTTATTCTATTCATTAGGAAATACATAAAAAAGATTTACTTATTTACTTCATTTCAGTTCGGAAATGGTGATATAATGATTATTACGGTGGCATCTGGAAAAGGAGGGGTAGGTAAAACAACAACTTCTGCAAATTTAGCAGTTGCATTATCAAAAATTGGAAAGAAAACACTAGTTATTGATGGAGATATTTCAATGGCCAATTTGGGGCTGATATTCAACCTTGAAAAAAATAAACCTTCTTTACACGAGGTTCTTTCAGGAGAATGTTCGGTGCAGGATGCTATTTATAAACACAAAACAGGAACTTATGTGTTGCCTACCAGCTTATCTATTGAAGGATACAAAAAATCTGATTTAGATTTATTTACCGATGTGATTAATGAAGTTGCAGATGATTACGAGTATGTTATTATTGATGCCCCTGCAGGGCTAAATAGAGACATGGCAATCTACTTAGCTATTGCCGATAAAGTCATGCTTGTAGTTACTCCAGAGCTCTTTTCAATTGCAGATGGGTGTAAAATAAAAAAAAGTAGTGAAATGGCAGGAACTCCCCTTATAGGTGTTGTTCTAAATAGGACTGGAAGAGATTTCGGAGAGATGGGTGAGGATGAAATTGAAATGATAATTGAAGAAAAGATAATTGGTAAGATCCCTGAAGATGAAAATATAAGGAATTCGACTTTGAAAAAAATGAGTGTTCTGGAATATTCTCCAAAATCTCCATCTTCAATAGCCTATATGGACCTCGCCCTTAAGACAGTAGGTTCCTATGTTGACCTAAATCGTATAGAAGGAATGTATAATGAAAGTCTTTTTGATAGGATAAAAAAAGTAATTATCTCCAAATTAAGAAGAACCTGGTAGACCAATAAGAAAGAAAAAAAGTAAGCATTAAAAGATTTCATCAAAATCTTGCTGATTTCTTCTTATCTTATACTTCAACCCAATAAATCCACCGATATCCAACAAAACGATATTTGCTATCAACAAAATTATAGTTGTGTATATTAAACCACCATTTCCTGTGGCTAATGCCATTCCTACCAGTAATGCAGGAATTAATATGGATACGTCTATTGTAACTCCTATCATTTCATAATCCTTTCCACTGGCAATACTCATTCCTCCCGAAGTTCCTGCAACAACGGCTACTATTGAACTTAATAATAGGGACGTTTCTGTTAAATATATTGAAATTAGTTCTTCAGATATGTTAAATATAAAACCTAATACAAATGCACATGATATAACGATAACAGTGCATATTAATTCTTTTTTCATTCCCTCGAATACCAATTCTTTTCTGTTCAATACGTTTCCTATGGCACTTGCCATTACAGTATCCACCAAGGGAGCTATGATCATAGCACCAATCAATGTAGGTATGTTGTGTTCTATTATACCAATGGCCCCCATAATACTTGCTAAAACTATCTTTACAATAACATCATTTGATAGCTTTGCCATAGTCTTTGCTTTGTAATAGAGCTCCAATGGAGATAGTTTTGAAGACGCCAGACCTTCGTCCTTACATGAAAATGCTATATTTCCAGGTATTATTGTAACGTTTCCATATCCCTTTTCACCAATGCCCATTTTCCTTAATTCTAAAACTATTTTCTCAGCATCGCTAGCTGTTGCATAGCAGGTGATTATTATCCCATCTTTAATGGATGTTTTTAATGGTTCAATTACTGAAATAGAGTATGCATGGGTGTTTTTTAGAATTTTTTCGACACTATCTAGTAGTTTCCTGGGTACAACTATCTTAATGTATCTTATACCAATCACCTTATTAAATGCAAAAGTAAGTGTTTGTCCAATCTCCACCAAGGACTATATATTTTAAAAAGTTAATACAAGGGCCTATTAATTTTTTAGCTTACAAGACACATCAGTTGGGTATTCTCCCGATAAACAAGCTAAACATAAATTCTTCCTACCTATTGCTTTTATAAGACCTTCAATACTTAAATACCCTACAGAATCTGCATTTATATGGCGGGCTATTTCTTCCGTGTCCTTTGAATTTGCTATTAATTCCTCCCTCGTAGGCATGTCAATTCCATAGAAGCAAGGGGACATTATCTTTGGAGAACCTATTCTTAAATGAACTTCTTTTGCTCCCGCCTTTCTCACCATGTTTACTATTCTTCTTGATGTAGTACCTCTTACAATACTATCATCAATTAAAACTACTTTTTTACCATCCAATACTGACTTAACAGGATTCATCTTTAATCTAACTGCTAAATCCCTTTCCTCCTGTGTAGGAAGTATGAACGTTCTTCCAACGTACCGGTTTTTAATTAATCCTTCATAATATGGAATATTCAATTCTTCAGAATATCCGAGAGCAAAGGTAATTCCAGAATCAGGAACAGGCGAAATAATATCTGCATCACACGGGTGTTCTTTTGCAAGTATTTTTCCAATATTTCTCCTGACCTTATAAACACTAATTCCATCAATTACAGAATCAGGTCTTGCAAAATAGACGTATTCAAACATGCATGAGGATACTTTTGAACTAGAGTTTGGTAGTTGATAAGAGTTTATTCCATTTTTATCCACAATCACTATTTCCCCAGGTTTAATATCTCTTACAAATTTGGCATCAACTACATCCAATGCGCAGCTCTCAGAGGAAAAGTATATTTTTTCCTCGTCTTTTCCCATGCAGAGAGGCTTGAATCCATGAGGATCTCTAACTGCAATTAATGTTTTGTTGTAAATTATCAGTAAAGAATATGCACCAATTAATTCCTTTGAAATATTGGCGATTGCTTCAACAATGTCTTCAGTTTTCAAAAGTTCTCTAACGAGTAACTGTGCTATAACTTCGGAATCGGTTGAAGAAACAAATATATGACCTTTGTTTTCCAACTCTCTTTTTAAAATAGATGAATTTACAATGTCACCATTATGGGCTATTGCAATTCTTCCCAAAGAGCTATTAACAACGAATGGCTGACAGTTTTCAATTATGCTATCTCCGGTAGTGGAGTATCTAACGTGACCAATACCAACATGGCCGTAGAGATTCTGGAGCTCCTTGTTTGTAAAAACATCAGGGACAAGACCTATACCTTTGTGGTAGCAAAGTCCCCTTCCATCGCTTGTAGCTATTCCTGCTCCTTCTTGCCCTCTGTGTTGCAAAGCATAGAGGCCGTAGTATATCTTTTTAGACACATTATTCTTTTCGTAAGAGTAAATCCCGAATATTCCACACATGGTATCACAGTTTAAATTGAATGGTATAAAATAAATTAGTCTAGTATTTAAAACTTACAAAAGAGTAGTTATTCTATAAAATTTATAGTGGTGTGCATTACTTAATTAATTAATACAGGTAATTTTATTTAAACATATATAAACTGTTAAATTGAAATATAATTTTATCTTTGCAGTTTTCATTTTTATAAAGTATGTAATAGTTCGTTTAAAATTGCACATCACTATATTTATGAAATAAAAAGGAAAGAATAATATATATTATTTTAATCTTTGTCCATTCACTTTTTTCCATTGCCAAGCGAATCTTTTCATTCTTTTACTTGCACCAAATCCACATGCTGCGCATACTTTTTTTCTTACGTGGTATGATCTTCTTCCGCATCTTCTACATATTATGTGGTTTGAACCTTTGTTGTGTTTACCTTGTGAAGGTGTACCTTTACTCATTCTTTCACCGTGTTTATTTTTTCTATTTTATTTCGCCTAAGTGAATTTAAACGAAGGCGGGCTATGAAAACCCTAGGGGATATATATGTGGGTTTTTAATTATAATGAAATGTAGAGTACGTTATCTCCCCTAATGAGTAACATTTGGTATTCTTTTTCTTCTTCAGCTTCAACTTTTGCATTTTCTAATGCTAAATTTATGTGTAAATCATAAGCTTTTAATCTTCCTTTAACAACTTTACCGTCTTTTAAATAGACGGTTACGTTTGTGTTTATTGATTTACCTAACGCATCTAAAGGTCTTTGAGTATCCATCATTTATTTACACCTCGCATATTATAAAAAAAGCTGCTAATGTGTTTGTAGAAATACTTAAATAGTTCTAATATATAATACTTTCCAAACATTTAGGTATGTCGTTTGGCAGTTAAGCAGTATAAATACATAACACTCTTATTTGAACAGTAAAAGTTGTTCAGCTCTATCCTACTGTGAATAATAAAACTACCTATCTGTTACTACCATTAATAGTAAGTATATAATAAGAATATATTAAATTTTTAGTGAAATATTTAATATGGTTACTTGTCAAACGACTATAATTGCCACTAGTTTATCATTGTATCCCTCCAAATAGCTGAGGAGATATGGTGATAAAGATTTCTAATTTTTTTCATTTTCGTTCGAAAAACTACATACTCATCAAGTTTGTTTAATTACCGGAGGTATAAACATGGGAATGACTCTAGCTGAAAAAATACTTGCAAGAGCATCAGGTAAAAAGGAAGCATCCCCTGGAGATATAGTAATGGCAAAAATTGAAACTGCCATGGTTCATGACATAACTGGTCCTTTAACTGTAAACACTTTGAAAAAAGAAGGTATTGAAACAGTTTGGGATAGGGAAAAGATAGTAATACCATTTGACCACCAGATTCCTGCTGATAGTATAAATGCGGCTGAAAACCATATATTAATGAGAAAATTTGTAAAAGAACAAAAGATAAAGAACTTCTACGACATAAGAGAAGGTGTTTGCCACCAAGTTTTACCTGAAAAAGGACATATATTACCAGGAACCGTGGTAGTTGGTGCAGATAGTCATACCTGTACATACGGAGCATTTGGGGCATTTGCCACTGGAATAGGAAGTACAGACATGGCTGCAGTATTTGCAACCGGAGAATTATGGTTTAAAGTCCCTGAAACACTTTACTTCAACATTACCGGAGAATTAAAACCTTATGTAATGTCAAAAGATATTATCTTAAGAATAATCGGGGAAGTTGGGGCTGATGGTGCAACATATAAAGCTGCTCAGTTTGGTGGAGAAACAGTTAAAAATCTTTCAATAGCTTCAAGAATGACAATGTCAAACATGGCAATTGAAATGGGCGGTAAGGCTGGTTTAATCGAACCTGATGCAAAAACAGTTCAATTCATAAAAGACGCAATGGCAAAACACGGAACAGAAAGACCATTTGAAGTAATTAAAGGCGATGAAGACGCCGAATATGAAGAAGTATTTGAAATTGAAGTAAACGACTTAGAACCTGTGATGGCTTGTCCTCACAACGTAGATAATGTAAAGGCAGTTAGAGAAGTTGCAGGCACACCTATTGACCAGGTGTTCATTGGTTCATGTACAAACGGAAGATTGGAAGACTTGAGAATAGCAATTGAGATAATAGAAAAACACGGTGGAATATCAGACGATATAAGGGTAGTTGTAACACCTGCATCAAGAGAAGTTATGTTACAAGCTATAGAAGAAGGAATTATCCAAAAATTCTACAAATACGGCTGTGTTGTAACCAACCCATCATGTTCAGCTTGTATGGGAGCTCTGTATGGTATTTTAGGTCCTGGTGAAGTTGGTGTAGCAACATCCAACAGGAACTTCAGAGGAAGAGAAGGTTCCTTAGAATCTGAGGTTTATTTGGCATCCCCAGCTACTGCAGCAGCATGTGCAGTTAAAGGGGAAATTGTAGATCCAAGAGATTTATAAATTTATTTTTTTATTTTATTTTATTTTTTATCGCTAAAAAAAGAATATTAAGTTGAGTAAATCTTCAAAAAATCCTTCAAATTTTGATGATCATTTTAAGTATCATCCAAAAATTAATTTTTATAAAAATAAAAAAGTATGATTAATTATTCCACATACTCACTAATATCTAATCCATTTTTCTCACAGATTTCCTTTAATTTAGTGTAGAGCTCAGTATCTATCTCAAAACCTTCTTTTCTTTTTTCCATATTCATCCTCTCAATATCCCCTGGAATCAAAACATTGGCAAATCCTTTGGCAGGTTCGGAGCTCTTTATTTCATCTATTAATTTGTCCACTTTTTCCATGAACTCTTCCTTATCTCCAAAGAACTCTGGATCTATTGCAATAAACAAGTCGCCTTTTGTGCATCTTTCGTTAGGGTTTGCCGTTCCTTTAACGTTTGTTCCCATTTCAGCTCCTCCAAGTGCTGAAAGGATCTCAATTGCAAGGGCAAGACCATATCCTTTAGGCCCACCAAAAGGCAATATGCAGCCTTCTAATGCCTTTACTGGATCAGTTGTTATGTTTCCTTCTTTATCAACTGCACAGTTTGGAGGAATTTCTTTTCCAACCCTCTTAGCTTCAAGCAATTTTCCCCTTGCCACTGAGGCAGTAGCCATATCCAATGAATAAGTGTGTTTTTTTCCTTTAACTGCAATTGCTATCGGATTTGTACCCAATATTTTGGCCTTCCCTCCAAAAGGAGCCATTGCAGGTTCGGTGTTGGTAATAACAATCCCAATTAAATCATGTTTTAACGCCATTTCTGAATAATGTCCTGTGATTCCAAAGTGATTTGCGTTAACTGTAGCAACTGCACCAATACCTACATTTTTTGCCTTTTCAATAGCGAGCTCCATTGATTTTGTTCCTATAACATAACCTAATCCCATATCGCCATCTATTGTGGCAACAGCAGGACTTTCTTTTAATATTTTTATATCGGGATTTGGATTTATATTGCCTATTTCAAGACCTATGACAGTTTGAGGGAACCTCCCAATTCCATGTGATGTAAACCCTTTTAAATCTGCTTCAACATATATGTTCGCAGTTATTTCTGCATCTTTCTCGTTGATACCATGTTTTTTTAATATATCCATGATTAATTTCTTTTCTTTTTCAGGTGTAATTCTCAAGCTATCACCCCTTTTATTTCCAATAAAATTATAATCTTTTAACAGTTAATTAGATACTACAAAGAATACTACAAAGTTAAGATTTTAGTTCATGGTTTTAAATAACTCATGTTGTAATAGACAACATCTCCATCAGCATCAACGATTGCCACTATTAATTTTTTCCTTACTGAATGGGCAACTCTTACAAATCCCGTAATTTCTGAAATGTCACAGGGTTTTTCCTCTGAAAAAACCTTAACCAAATATGTAGAGTGAACTTCATCAATATTGCTCCTTTCATATAGTCTGAAATCTGAACCATATTTTAATCCAGTTTTTACAGTATAGCCTCTATTTCTAAGGTCTTTATATACTAAATACCTAATGCACAACTTCTCTTCTATTTGATGTGCATAATCATATAGTTCCTCAAAGGATAAGAACTTATTTCTTTTATCCTTCACTCTAAGCCAATTTTTTGACACAACATACAATGCTTCTACAAGAGATAATGATAGAAAATTATCATTTAACTCCCCATATCGCTTTGAATGCAATTTTGAGATTCCATCTCTATCAAAAACCAAAACTCTTTCATCTGAAAGTTTACCGATGATCTGTTTTTTAGCCATTATTTCCCTCACAAAAATAAAAAAGTATATATACTTTTTAAAAATATTGGTTACTAAATCGTCATTAAGGTTTTCGTCCGATATTTTTAATAGTGTTGTTAATATAAGTTCATCTCATACCGGATGTATATTTTATTACAATCCATATATTCTATAACAAATTAAGTTAAATTGAAGTAACATTTCAAATATGATTGGTTGATTAAAACATTTATTAGTACTTGGAATTATATGAGGTGACTATAATTTAACTAGTTTTAATATATATAATCTATTTTTAAGGTAAGGTGATTTAATGGGTGAAAATTCATCAACGGATGTATATCTGTTTAAAAAGGCACTTAAGGAACTCAGAGATAAAAAAGGAAAAGGTACAGAGCTCATTAGTTTATACATTCCAGCAGGAAGGAGACTCTCAGACGTTTCCCAGTATTTAAAGGAAGAGCTGTCACAATCCTCAAACATTAAAAGTAAAACTACAAAGAAAAACGTTCAATCAGCAATTGAGGTTATACTACAAAGATTAAAGCTTTTAAAAGAACCTCTTGAAAAAGGAGTCATCATATTTGCAGGAATGATTCCTAGGGGAGGTCCAGGAACAGAAAAAATGGAAGTTTATGTATTGGAGCCTCCTGAACCTGTAAAAACTTTCATATACAAATGTGATTCTCAGTTCTATACAGAACCTTTAGAAGGCTTTATTCAAGATAAAGACGTTTACGGGGTTATTCTAATAGATAGGAATGAAGCTACGTTGGGTATAGTTAGAGGAAAGGATATTCAAATTACTAAAAAATTGACCAGTGGAGTTCCTGGAAAGTTCAAAGCTGGTGGTCAGTCTGCAAGAAGGTTAGAGAGATTAATTGACGATGCTGCACACCAATTTATGGTCAGAGTAGGAGAATATGCAAACGAAGGACTTTTACCTATTTTAGAAGAGAAAAAACTAAGAGGTATATTGGTTGGAGGTCCTGGAAACACCAAAAACGAATTCGTTGAAAAAGACTATCTACATCATGAATTGAAAAAGAAGGTTATAGATACTTTTGACCTATGCTATACCGAAGAATTTGGTATCAGAGAATTGCTTGATAAAGCATCCGACCTTCTAAGAGATATGGAATTAATGAAAGAAAAAGAAGTCGTCCAAAGATTCTTCAAGGAACTAATAAAGGAAGATGGGGGACTTGCAGCCTATGGTGAAAAAGAGGTTATGAAATATCTCTTGATAGGAGCTGTCGATGTTCTCATAGTTACCGAAGATATAAACATGACAAGGGTAACTGTAAAATGTAATAACTGTGACTATACTGAAGAAATCAACGTAAAGACTGATGAGTTGTCAAAGTTTGAAGAGGAGCTGAAGACAAAAACCTGTCCAACATGTGAAGGTATGCTCTATATTGAAGATACCAAAGATATTATAGAATATTTATCAGAACTATGTAAAGAAAGTAACACTGAATTAAGAGTTATTTCCACAGATACAGAAGAAGGTAGCCAGATTTCAAAGGCTTTTAGAGGTATGGCTGCAATATTAAGATATAGATTGGATTAATCAATTAAATTTTTATTTTTTATCTTCATTATAATATTTCTAATCGTATAACTCATTTTTAGGTGGGACTTTATGCTTTTTGAATATTCAATTAAAACAAATTCAAGGGAAGAATTGATTGATATTACCAATTTTGTTGTTGAATCCATTGGAAAGTCCAAGATTCAGAACGGAATTGCAGTAGTATTTACACCCCACACCACATCGGCTATAACTATAAATGAAAATGCGGACCCCTCAGTAAAAAAAGATATAATTAAATTTTTAAATGAAAAAATACCAAAAAATTATAATTTTTCACATATGGAAGGAAATTCCGATGCACATATAAAAAGCAGTCTTTTTGGTTCCTCTTTAACCGTTATAATCAAAAATGGTTCAATTTTGTTAGGTACCTGGCAGGGAATCTATTTTTGCGAATTTGATGGTCCAAGAAATAGACGCTTTTATGTAAAAGTTTTAGAAGGATAGTATCATTTTTTTAATTTTTTTCTATCAAATAATTACCCAATAAAAGGGCGTCCCCTACTTTTTTAAACGACCTAATGGCATCTTTTTCATTACAAACTATTGGCTCACCGTGTAAGTTAAAGCTGGTGTTTAAAACCATAGGAATATCCTTGGACTCATAGACATGGCTTATTACTCCGTAGTAAGTACTATTGAAATCTTTCTTTAAGGTTTGAGGTCTTGTAGTGTTGTCTTTGTGAACTACCCCGGATATATCGTTTATATTACTCATCTTTTCTTTATTTTCTTTAACATCGAACAACATAGTCATAAATGGACTGTAAGAAGGATTTTCTAAGTAGTCATTCACATAATCGTAGAGAATCGTAGGGGCAAATGGCATAAATAAATCCCTTTTTAACATTTTTCCAATTTTTATAGCATTTTCTTTTGTAGGTAATGCCAATATACTCCTATTTCCTAGAGCTCTAGGTCCAAACTCCATCCTACCTCTGCAAACACATACTATTTTATTTGAAGTTATTAAATCTCCAACAACTTCAGGGATTTCTTCTTCCTCAAGATATGTTATTTTGTAATTCAAGTTATTGTTCAGGCCAGTACTGTTGATGGTAATATCTTCGTTTTTTATTTCATACCCTAAGTAGGTGTCTTTTAAAATTATATTTGACTTATTAAATTTTGCATTATCTAGTAAGAGCGAAGAACCTATTGATAAACCTTCATCCCCCATAAACGGAGGTATAAAAATCTCCCCAACGTTTTCCCTTATTACTTTGTTGAGTTTGACATTCTGTGCAACTCCCCCACTAAAAACAATATTTTCAATACCTGTCTCATGAACAAGGCTTTTTATTAATTTTAAAACAGTATCTTCCAAGGTTTTTTGGGCAAACTTAGATATTGAAACTTTTTCATCCCAAGAACCAGAATAATTGAAAATTCTCTTTAAAGCCTTTGTAGCTTCATAACCTACGGTACCTAAATAATTCTTAAAGGATTTTGTTTTTTCATTGTAATCTAAAATTTTTAAATCGTAGTCGTAGGTTACACCCTCACAATCATATCCTGAAAGGCTCATAACTTTTCCTTCATCTTCCATTGGCTTAAAACCCAAAAGTTCTGTTATTGAGGCATAGAAGTCCCCCACTGAATCAATTAAATCACTTTGAGCAATAATTTCAAGACCTTTTTTAGTTCCAATTGAAACTGTTGAAGAAAATCCATCTCCCCCTCCGTCTATTGTTATTGACAAACACTCTTTAAACTCAGAAAGTTGATAAAGAGATGCATGGCAAAGATGGTGATTAAAGTAGAGCATTGGAACTTGGATTTTTTCCTGAAATCTTTTTAAATCCTTTAACCTACCCCCTTTCCTAAATACTCCCCCTACGGTTATTAAATCAATGTTACTGTTCTCATTACTTCCAGTATTTTCCAAACTGTTCAAAATATACTCTATACTGTTTTTTGGAAAACCCCGTTGATTTTTTTTTCTTGTAAATCTCTCTTCGCTTATGGCGTACTTTATCCCATTACTGTCAATTAATGAAGCACTTGCATTGTGTCCGTCGTGAATCCCTAAAATCATATTTTCACCGAACGAGTTGGACAACGAGGTTGCCAACTTCCCTGTAACATCTTAGATTTTTGTTCATTGAACTATTTATGTATTAATTTATTCGATAGCTTTTAACTTTCTTTCTATAGTATTTTCCTTGTCTGTTCTTTCATCTATCTTCAAAGTACTTAAAACTCTATCTGAATCTTTTAGAACTTCTCTGTGAGCTTCCTTAAAGGCACTAAGTACAATATCTAAATCCCCTTCTAAAACCGTGCTCATAGCATTGGATTCTACCTTTAAATTATCATATTTTTTAAATACTTCAATAGCTTTTTTAACATACTTAGAGACACTTGCTCCTTTCCCAAGTGGGACTATTGTAACTTCTGCAACTACCATAAAACCACCCCAATTAAAAACATACTAAAATATATAACCCTCATATGTTATATCCCTTATTCAATTTTTCCACTTTTTATATCCAAAATAAATTAATCTTTGATATTGCATACTTCACATAATATTTATATAATATTTAGATAAACTAACCTTACAAATAACCTTACAAATAATGTTAGTAATTACCAGTATCTGTTTATTTTGGTGATGTCATGAAAGGATCAGAAGTTATGATGAAGGCACTTGAAGCAGAAAATGTTAAAGTTCTTTTTGGTTATCCGGGTGGAGCTCTCTTACCTTTTTATGATGCACTCTATGACTCCGACTTCATACATGTGCTAACAAGGCACGAACAGGCTGCAGCACATGCAGCAGACGGTTATGCAAGAGCTAGTGGTGATGTTGGGGTATGTATCGGTACATCAGGTCCAGGAGCTACTAATCTTGTAACAGGGATTGCAACAGCTCATGCAGATTCTTCCCCTGTTGTGGCACTAACCGGGCAAGTTCCAACAAAACTAATAGGAAATGATGCGTTCCAAGAGATAGATGCCCTCGGTCTTTTTATGCCGATAACTAAACACAATTTTCAGATTCAAAAACCTGAAGAAATACCTGAAACATTTAGATCAGCATTTGAAATAGCTAAAACCGGGAGGCCGGGGCCTGTCCATATAGACTTACCTAAGGATACTCAAGAACTAGATGTAGATTTAAAAAAGCATCCTATTCCAGCCAAGGTTAACTTAATAGGATTCAAACCAACAAAGGTAGGACACCCCCTCCAAATTAAAAAAGCTGCAGAGCTCATATCAATTGCAGAAAGACCTGTTATTATAGCCGGTGGTGGGGTAAATATTGCAGGTGCTACAGAGGAGCTCATAAAAGTTGCTGAACTTGCAAAAATTCCTGTGTGTACAACGTTAATGGGAAAAGGAAGTTTCCCAGAAGAACATCCTTTAGCTCTCGGTATGGTGGGAATGCACGGTACAAAGCCTGCAAACTACTGTGTAGCTGAAAGTGATGTTTTAATTGCCATAGGGTGTAGATTTTCAGATAGAATAACTGGAGATCTAAAATCATTCGCCCCATATGCAAAAGTAATTCATATAGATGTAGATCCTGCAGAAATCGGGAAAAACATAAAAGTTGATATTCCAATCGTAGGGGATGCAAAAATAATTTTAAAGGATTTGTTAATCCATTTAATGAAGAAGGATATAAAAGCAAAAGTAGAATGGATGGAATACATAAATGACCTGAAAAAAACTTCCATGCCAATGATGGATTATGACGACATTCCTATGAAACCACAGAGAATAGTAAAAGAATTGATGGGAGCTCTAAAGGAAATAGATCCAGAATTAAAGAACAGTATTATAACAACTGATGTTGGACAAAATCAAATGTGGATGGCCCATTATTTTAAGGCAAATGCTCCAAGGTCATTCATTTCATCCGGTGGATTAGGTACAATGGGCTTTGGGTTCCCGTCTGCGATTGGAGCTAAAATCGCAAGACCTGATGCAAATGTCATCTCCGTTAGTGGAGACGGTGGATTTTTAATGAATTCCCAAGAATTGGCTACAATTAAAGATTATGAAATCCCAGTTGTAGTATGTATATTTGATAATAGAACCCTTGGAATGGTTTACCAATGGCAAAACCTATACTATGGAAAGAGACAATGCCAAGTTCATCTTGGGGAAAGTCCTGACTTTGTTAAACTTGCAGAAAGCTACGGCATTAAAGGAAGAAGAATAACCAATCCAAATGAAATAAAAGAAGCATTTAAAGAGGCAATATCAAGTGATGAACCATATTTACTTGATTTTGTAATTGATCCAGCAGAAGCATTATCTATGGTTCCACCTGGAGGAAAGCTAACAAATATTATCGAACCAGTTAAGGAAAGTCCAAACATAAAGTCGTTATGTTTCAGTGAGATGAAAAAAATATTAATGTCTTCAGATGAAAAAAAATAAAAGAATTATCAAATCTGTAAAGAAAAACAATGGTAGAACATGCTGCCGAATTACTAATAACTACCAATTAAATAATTTTTAATAAAATGGGTGGTTTTATGGAACACAAACATGTTATTTCAGTTTTGGTTTTACACAGGCCGGGAGTTCTTCAGAGGATTTCTGGCCTTTTTACTAGAAGATGGTTTAATATTTCAAGTATTACTGTGGGGATCACTGAGAATCCAGACATTGCTAGAATGACCATTGTAGTTAAAGGAGATGATGAAACTCTAGAGCAGGTTATAAAACAGCTAAATAAGCTTGTAGAGGTTATCAAAGTCAGTGATTTAGATGATAAAAATACGGTAAAAAGAGAATTATGCCTTATCAAAGTATATGCCCCAACTGAAAACAGTAAATCCCAGGTTATTCAATACACCAATATATTTAGGGGTAAAATTGTAGATTTAAGTACTGAAGCTCTAACTGTGGAAATAACCGGGGACGAAGATAAAATTAACGCATTTATCGATTTGGTTAAACCGATGGGCATTAAAGAAATGGCACGAACAGGGCTAACTGCACTTGTAAGAGGTTCAAAGATATTAAAATCAAATAAAAAATAAAGTATAACCTTTGATTAAACAGAGAGATTGAGCAAATTCCTTCGGAATTTGCAGCTCTCCGTTCGCTTCGCTCACTACGATAACCCTTATATATATCTATAATATAACTTGTTATGATTCTAAGAGGTGAAATAATGAAGGTATTCTATGATTCAGATACAACATTTGATGCTGTAAAAGATAAAACAATAGCTGTAATCGGATATGGTAGCCAAGGAAGAGCTCAGTCATTAAACATGAAAGATAGTGGATTAAAAGTTGTTGTAGGTTTAAGACCAAACGGAGCTTCATGGAACAAAGCAAAAGAAGATGGCCATGAAGTATTATCAATAGAAGAGGCTGCAGAAAAAGCAGATATAATCCACATATTAATACCAGACGAAATCCAAGGTGACGTTTACAACAAACAAATAAAACCATACTTAAAAGAAGGAAAAACATTAAGCTTCTCACACGGTTACAACATTCACTATGGATACATTGTTCCTCCTGAGGGGGTAAACGTTGTTATGGTTGCTCCAAAATCACCTGGAGCTATGGTTAGGAGAACATACGAAGAAGGATTTGGAGTTCCAGGGTTAGTTTGTGTTGAAAAGGATGCTACAGGAGATGCTTTAGATATTGCATTAGGTATGGCAAAAGGTGTTGGATTAACAAGAGCAGGTGTAATTCAAACAACATTTAGAGAAGAAACCGAAACAGATTTATTTGGAGAACAGGCAGTATTGTGCGGCGGTGTAACTGAATTAATTAAGGCAGGATTTGAAACACTTGTTGAAGCAGGATATTCACCAGAAATGGCATATTTTGAAACATGCCACGAGTTAAAATTAATTATCGACTTAATATACCAAAAAGGATTTGCAGGAATGTGGAATGACGTAAGTAACACCGCAGAATACGGTGGATTGACAAGAAGAAGCAGAGTAATAAATGAACAATCAAGACAGGAAATGAGAAAAATTTTAAAAGAAATCCAAGATGGAAGATTTACCAAAGAATGGGCACTTGAAAACATCTCAGGAAAAGCTCACTTAAATTCAATGAGAAGAATAGAATCAGAATTATTGATCGAAGAAGTTGGGGCCAAATTAAGAAAAATGTGCGGTTTACAAAAAGATTAATTGGTGTGAAATTTACATTATACTTTTCTCATTGGCAGTCAAAACTGAAACATATTTAAATGCGTTTTGAACTGTCCCTTATTTTCTTTTAATTTTTTGAATTGAAAGGTACTATATCCTTTTTAATGTCTTATAACTATAATTATGTAATAAGTGAACTAAATTATCGGTGACATCTTGAAGGTTTTTGTTGACAAAATGGGGGAAAAGTTCGAAGTTGAGTTACCTGAAAACTCGACTGTAAAGGATTTACTTGAAAAGCTAGACTTAGAAGACTATTTAGTTGTTAAGGGTGGAGAAATACTATCCGAACATGAAAAAATAAGCGATAGTGATAAATTAAGATTGGTTCCTGTTGTATCTGGCGGTTAATATTTATATCATAAACACTATTTTCAAATTTTATATGGTAAATTTATAATAGTCGAATTTACAAACAATAGAATATCATATTAAATAATTATTTTGTTGATCAAGATTATTAAAAACAGATTTTAATATTATTGATATATTATGAGGGATATTGTGGCTTATATCGATGTGGACTGCAAAGATGAAACTGGAAAAAGAATATATAGCAAGATTATTCAAACCTCACTTGAAGATTTAGTTTTAGGAAAGTCTATTGTAAAGGTAAAGATGATATGTAGGGAAGAAGAACCTTTTTTTATAATTGGAGTACTACCTAAATCAACATCAAAGTTAATAAAACTCACCGATGTGGCAAATATTGAAGAGGTACAGGAAAAAAATGGTAAAAAAATCTACAAGTTAAGGATAGAAGACGAAACATATGCACCGCAGCTCTTTGAAAAGATAAATATAATAGACCAGCCTTCGAGATTTGAAGTTTATACAGATACTCCTGTGGACCAAGACATGATAATTCATGATGCAAAAGATGACTTTATAGCCAAAGTTCTTGACTTCATGAATAGAGTATTTCCAGAAGGCATGAGAATTAGAAAAACACTCCATGGAAAGGCCATAATTATGATTGCATCAGAACGGCCTATTGAAGAGGAGTGGACTAAAAAAGGTCTTGAGTTGAAAGAAGAATTAGAATCAAGTAAATAAGTAAATAAAAAAGATTTTTATTTTTTACAGTTTAAATTCTGTGCATATATCTGAAAATATCTTCATGTTGGGCTATAATTTTAACGCCTATTTTTTCCCCTAATTTGTCCAATTCTTCTTTTAATTTTATAAAGTCGATTTTTGAAATATCAACAAGCATGATCATGGTAAAAAGATCATCCATTATCGTTTGCCTTATGTCCAATATATTAACATCGTTCTCTGCAAGAGTATTTGAAATACTTGCAACAATTCCGGTCCTATCCATTCCTGTAACTGTGATAACAGCTCTTTCCATCTATAACACCTACAAAATCGCTATTAGATTATTTGTGTTTTTACTATCCTGTCTTTCTTTATATCATCTTTTATATTTTTCTATAAATCAGGATTTTACAAAAATGAAAATAAACTATAACTAATATATAAAAATAATATAAAAAAGTTTTAGTGTGAGAAATGCTTTAAATCATACACATCTAGTTTCTTTCCTTTTTTATTTAAATGTTCCGTTTCATGTAACAAACCAGCAGCATCTGCCCTACACTGCTGACATGATCTGAATTGGTGCAAGTATTCTTCAGCAGCATCCCTTACGTTGCTTATTTCATCGCAGGTTGGCCTACTTAAATTCTCCATCTTGTACATTGGTATAAGTGGGATTATATTTTGCATATATGCAACATCTTTAAATGTTTTTGAAACCTCTACCACGTGATTTAGATTTATTTCAGGAATCAAAACTGTATTTATCTTTACAACAATGTCTAAATCATAGGCCTTTTGAACCCCTTCAATCTGGTTTTTAATTAATATCTCTGCTCCTTCTTCCCCTTTGTGCACCTTACCGTCGTAGTAAACCCAATCTACAATTTCTTTTAATATCTTTGGATCTACTGCATTAACTGTAACTGTCACAGTTTTTATACCCAAATCTGCCAGTTTTTTAGCATGCTTTGAAAGCAGAAGACCATTTGTGGACAGACACTTTACCAAATCCGGGAACTTTTCATCTATAATTTCAAAGGTTTCAAAAGTTTCTTTGTTAAATAAACTGTCCCCAGGTCCTGCTATCCCTACAACTTTTAAGTTGGGCATTTTTTTAAGTAACTCTTGCAGATAAGGTTCAACTTCCTCTGGTTTCATTATATGCTGTGCTACCCCTGGTCTATCTTCACAGCATGACTCTTCACCCACGCACCTCTTACAGAATCTGCACGCTATATTACATTTAGGTGCCACTGGAAGATGTACCCTTCCTATTTTATCGTGAATTTTTTCATTGTAACAAGGATGAACTTTAGTTATATGTGCAAATTTCGACATCTTATTTTTATCCATAATTATCCCCAATAATAAAATTTTAATATAATTTTCGTCATGTCTTCTCTTAGCATGACCGGAAAATTTAGTCCGGTGATTTTTTATATCGTTTTAAAATATAAAAAAGTTTTTATAGTAATTCATTATTTAATCAAACTTCTTTGAACGAAAATCACTTCATGATTTTCGTAACTCTTCGTTCGCTTCGCTCACTCCGATTAAAATATATACCTTATCGTTTTCCCTAACAACGTTTTTTAATTTAACTCCCACACTTTCTCCTTTTTTAGCAACTTCTACGGATTTATGATTTATTTCCATCGAAACTATTTCCTCTTCCACACATCCGGTTTTATTCCCTACGATTAAGACTGTATCCCCTACTTTCAAGTCATTTATTAATTTTATTTCCGCTACACCTACTTTTTTGTAGTAGTTAACAACAGAGCCAATTTCGATTTTTTTATAATTTGAAACGTTTCCTTCTTTTTCATACTGGAAGTCGTGAGATTTTTTAACATCCCTGAAGTAAAAACCGGTATCATACTCCCTGTTATAGACTTTTTCAAGTTCTTTTTTAAAGTACGGCAGTTTTTCTTCATAAGTACCATCTATTACGGAATCTATGGCAGTTCTATATACTTTGGTTACCCTCATGACATAATCAACGTTCTTTGCCCTTCCCTCTATTTTAAAACTGTCTAAAGCTTCCATGAGCTCAGGGATATGTTCGATAGTACATAAATCTTTAGGGGATAACAAATATTTACCCTCACATACAACCTCATGGGTTCCATCAACATGTTCATTTACAAGTTTCCAGTTTCTTCTGCACGGTTGAAGACAGTCTCCACAATTTGCATGCCTGTTAAATAAGTAGGAGCTCAGGAAGCACCTTCCACTTACTGCAACACATAGAGCTCCGTGAACAAAACCTTCAAGTTCTAAATCGATATTTTGTTTTTTTAAATTGTTCCTTATTTCATTTATTTGATTTAAGGTGAGCTCTCTAGATAGGATTATTCTTTTTGCAAATTTTGAATAAAACCTTGCAGTTAAAGAGTTGGTAATGTTTGTTTGAACACTCATGTGAACTTCCAATCCATAGTCTTTTGCAAGTTCCATTGTTCCCAAATCACTTACAATTAAAGCATCAACTTCGGCACTATTTGCAAAATCCAGGATGTCATTTAATTTTTCTAAATCGTTTTCATAAACTACCGTATTTGTGCATAGGTAAACTTTTTTATCCATATCGTGGGCAAATGCTATTCCCTCTTTTAAATCTTCTTTTTCAAAGTTTTTAGCCGTTGCTCGCATGTTTAATTCCTTTAATCCGCAGTAAACTGCATCTGCACCATATTTAAATGCCGTTTTTAAGCAGGTTAAATCCCTTGCTGGAGATAATAATTCTACCATAATTCTCACCATTAACATAATGTATATAATGTAAAGTAAAATATTTAAAGTACATTACAAATTAATAATATAGTATAATCAACTACCGACAATTAATGATAAAAAAGTAAGACATATGTCATAAACACATCATTATGTATAGAATATTATGTATGGAATATCGTATAACTTTTTTATTTATAAATTAGTTACACGTATTCTTCACTTATTTATGGCGTAAATTAAAATGTTTATAGTTGTGTGCATTATCCTTAAACTAACGATTTAGATAAATTCCTCGTATTCAAATCCAAAAATTGTATTATTTAATTTTATAAAATAATCATAAGTTTAGTTAAAATTGTATACCATCATATAATTGTCAACGACATATATTTGACTATTATTATATATTAATTAACTATTATATAACGTGATATCATGAAAACAGATAGTTCTAAAATTATTAACTGCGATATGTGTCTCCATACAAGTGAGAACAGAAAGATAATAGATTACAATGGGAAAAAACTATGTACCGAATGTATTAACTCATTAAAGTTTCCCAGAGATTTTGAAAAGATGAAAAAGGAAGTCAAAGAAATCCTAAAATCATCTTCTCAAAAGTCCAATAAAAAATACGATTGTATAATGGCATTATCAGGCGGTAAAGATAGTGTGGTGGCCCTATATTTAATAAAAGAAGAGTTAAAGTTAAAACCTCTCTGTGTAACTGTGGATAACAATTATTTAGCAAGGGAAGCCCTAGAAAACTGCTACAATATTACGAGATACTTAAATGTTGATTGGGTTGTTTTAAATAGAGATTATACTAAATTATTTAAAATGACAATTGGAAAGGGAGAATCCCCATGTAGAAGTTGTTCTGAATTTAATATGAGGGAGATATGGAAGTTTGCAAAGGATATGAACATTGATAAAATAGTAACAGGACATGAGCTCCCATTTGGAACTACTGCAATTAGAAATATGAAAAGCGGAATAATGATGATTAGACTTTTAGCTGCCTACCGATTAACTGAAGAAGACAGATACAAGATCTTAAAAAAACTACCATGGACAAAACCAAATCTCGGAGGATATACTACAAACTGTTTAGTACTCGGTCCTGCACTAAAAAAATTCCACGAAAAACATGGTTTTAGTTTTGAATTTGATAGAATCTCTGCCATGGTTAGATATGGACTAATGGATAGGGAAAAAGCCATAGATGCACTAAAATGTCCAGAAGTTCCAGAAGAAGTATATGATGAGCTAAAAAAGAGAGGGCTAGATTTAAAATCCAATGAATAATGTGATAATGTTCAAATTCTAAAATTTTATACTCCAAGTAATATTGATTTAAGGAAGAATAATTTATGGGAGATTATGATAGAATTTAAAATGGAAATTCCGGCAAGTGAGGAAATATTTAAAAGTTTAGAAGTTGATGATGTATCCGATGGGTTGATTATAAAAACTACCTATGATAAAAACTTAAGAAACTTAAAATTATTGATAAAAACAAATTCAGTAGGTTCATTAAAAAACATACTTGACGATTATTTTATCAATTATGATATGGCAATTGATATTATTGGAATAAATGAAAAATAAATAAAACTAAATAATTACATATGCCGACAAAACTCAAAATCGAAAATTTCGTGAATCGACATTTTCCTTTTTAAATAAAGAGATTGTTTCGAATACTGTTTTTTAAGGATGTTTTTTATTTATTCTTATTTTTATGAAAACCTACGATTTTACAGATATTACAATAGATCAAATACAACAAAATATATTAATAAAACAATGAAATAATAGAGGGAAACATGATTAAAAAAATTCAAACAAATACTGCTGAACAGGCGAAAAATAAAATAGTGGATTTAGTAATACCGAAGTCGAGTAACCTTAAAAATGATGTATTATCGGGGCTAACCGTTGCCTTGGCGCTGGTTCCAGAAGCAATTGCATTTTCATTTGTGGTTGGAGTAGATCCAAAAATAGGACTTTATGCAGCATTTATGATGGGCTTAATTGCGGCAGTATTGGGCGGTCGTCCCGGGATGATTTCAGGAGCAACTGGGGCTGTGGCAGTTATTTTTGCCCCATTGGTAATAACCCAGGTAAAAATCGGTGGGATGGATCAAGCCCTTGGATACCTTTTTGCAGCAGTTGCACTTATGGGTGTAATTCAAATATTATTTGGACTGTTTCGTGTTGGAAAGTTTGTAAGGCTCATTCCACACCCTGTCATGCTCGGTTTTGTTAACGGTCTTGCCATTATCATATTTATGTCCCAACTTGGACAGTTCTATACTGGTACAGGACCTGATGCAACACTGCTTCCCACCCCAACACTGTTAATTATGTTTGCACTCATTGCACTAACAATGATTATTAGCAGATTCCTTCCAAGGATTACAAAAGCAGTGCCTGCCACACTAGCAGCAATAGTTGTAGTTACAGTTATTTCATACTTTTTAAACCATTCTGGTTATGAAGTTCTTACAGTACTTGACTTTGTAAAGATGATCGACCCAACAAAAACAACTGTTGCAGCATCATTACCGTCATTCAGCATTCCGAATATTCCTTTCACAATGGAAGCTCTTAAAACAATACTGCCCTATTCAATACTTGCTGCAGCTGTAGGTTTGATTGAATCCCTTATGACTATGAGGCTTATTGATGAGCTCACTGAAACACGGGGAAGAGGAAACAAAGAGTGTGTTGGTCAGGGTATAGCAAACTTAGTTAATGGTTTCTTTGGAGGTATGGGAGGCTGTGCCATGATTGGCCAGAGCATGATTAACGTACGGGCAGGAGGTAGAGGACGAGCTTCGGGAATTGCCGCTGCAATATTTCTACTGATATTCGTAGTATGGGGGTCATCCCTTATAGAGCTCATACCACTTGCTGCACTCGTTGGTGTGATGTTTATGGTAGTTATAGGCACTTTTGAATGGTCGAGCTTCCGTATTATTAGACAAATTCCAAAATCAGATGCCATTATTCTCATATTGGTATCTGCCATAACTGTAATTTACGATTTAGCAATTGCTGTTTTTGCGGGAATCATTGTATCAGCTCTTGCATTTGCATGGGAGCATGGGAAACACATACGTGCCGAGAAAGAGACGAGAGGGAACAAAAAAGTATATAGACTTGATGGACCCCTTTTCTTTGCATCTGCAACATCATTCAAGGATTTATTTGATTTTCGGAATGACCCAGATGATGTTGTAATAGATTTTAAAAAATCACGGGTCTGTGACCATTCGGCAATTGAAGCAATTAACAATATTACTGAAAGATATGCCCAATATGGAAAAAGACTACATCTTCTTAATCTAAGCGATGACTGTTATAAATTAATTAAAAAAGCAGATAACATTGTTGAAGTGAGTGTTATAGATAATATAATATGGCCGGTGGCCGATGATAGGCTGGGATAAGCCAATATAATCAACAATATATGTCCCATCATAAAGTTTAAAAAGTGAAACAAAAGTAAATAAAATAAAATTAAAAATAGGGGATATATGGTGAGCTTAAAAGATACTATATCGAGTTTTAAAATGGGAACATTTGACATGAGGTATGTAATAAGAGGGCTTATTGATGGTTCATTATCCACATTAGGTGTGGTAATAGGGGCCAGTAGTGGTGACCCTTCGATAATAATCGCCGCGGGGATTGGTGGAGGATTGGCAAACGGAATATCAAATATTTTAGGGGCATTAACTGCAGAAAGAGCCATGTTAGAAGGGCAAAGGGGGCTCCAGGAAAAAACACTCTTAAAAGAAGATGGTTACTTAAAGAAGACTCTATTCTATAAAAAGGCATTAAATGAAACCCTATTTAGTGGTGTAATTGATGGAATTTCAACAATGGTTGGTTCTATCGTTCCAGTGATTCCATTTTTCTTATTCAAACCAACTACTGCCATTTTGGTAGCTATACTGGTAACCCTGGCCATACTTTTTGGATTGGGAATATTTATTGGAAGACTATCAAAGGAAAACTTGGTATTAGCTGGTTTGAAAATGGTATTGGGCGGCGTACTGGTAGCTATTGTATGTTTTGCAGTTGAAAATATGTTTAACTAATATAAAAAAGTGAAAAAGTGAAAAAATGAACAGCAAGAGACTATTTGCTGAGCTGAAAACAAAGGCCCATGAATTCAGTATATATGATTTAATGAATGTTAGAATATATCTAGAAAAGGAGATGAAGTATCTGCCTAAGGATTACCAGGAAGGATATATGAAAGACACCATTGAATATTTTTTAGATACCTTAAAGGAGATAAAAGGAAAAAAAGAAGAAGAAATAGAAAATTTTGAAATTGAAGAAGAAAAATTAAAAAATTTATTGGAACGAATAGACAGATTTAGTAAAGGAATACCTGAAGAAAAATCTTTCATGAAGCTATCAAAAATTGTAGTTCCATATTTGGTTTTTATTGCTAAAAAACCATTGCACGCCTTAACTACACGGTTTCCAGGTGGTTTAACAATCACCAAAAAAAATGGAGAATATTACTGCCCCGTAAAAAATAGACAAACTAACGAATACTCATTATGCGAATTTTGTATTTGTAAGGACCTTAAAGAAATTTAACATAATTAATCTTTTTTTAGATCGTTCACAAGTCTTTAATTGATTTTAGTAACAAAATGGAGATATGGTTAAAATCATAATCATTAGTGGTTCATAATTGGTAAAAAATTAGAAAACAGAATATCGCTTAATATTATAATAAAAAATAGACGTTGTTTTATACGTGCTACTACACTAAAAAACGATTTACTAAAAATTGGCAAATGTTAGTCATAGTCATTTGCAGAACAACTACAAAGACGTCCCTTAATTATGTGCCTTATTCTTTTCCCAGTTTTTATTTCATCCTTTTCTAATTTTAAACCCACTTCTTTTATTTTATCTTCTACTAAAATTCTTCGTTCTAATGGTTTGTGTGGGAACATAATTGCTATTAATCCATTTTTATTTAGATAGTTAATCCCTTCCTCTATGATTTTTAAAGAAAATTCTTCACCATACTTTCCACCACCTATTAACTCCACGTCCGTAGCAAGAGCTCCTCCAAAACTCCTCTTTGAAGGTACGGAATTAACCCCATAAAACGGAGGATAGGAAATTATCAAGTCAAACTTTTCATTTTCTAACTCTTCAATTCCATTAATTATTTTGCCCCTCGAATTAATTATTTTTATCTTGTTGGATAGGTTATTTCTCCCTACATTTTCAGTTGCAAGGCGTATGTAGTCATCTATTGTTTCGGTAGCGTAAACCTCACACCCATAGTACTTTGCAATCATTATGGAAATTATCCCTGAGCCTGTGCCAATCTCCAAAACCTTTTTTATGCCATTACCTTCCGTGGTTGCATTGAATTTATCAAATACATTCTTCACAAACATGAATCTGTTTATTGGTGTTGGTATGAGGGCGTCAGCGTGAAATTCAAGTTCTATGCTAAACAATTCTTTCAAAATCGCCTTGTTATAATGGTATAAAGCCTCTTTATTTTTAAAATCTATTTTAGGCTTTCCATCCTTGTAAAAAACGTATTTTTCTAAATCTTTGTTTACTTTTAGCGCATCTTCTATTTTTAATCCCAATTCCATGATTTCACTTTTGATAATTTGTGTTTTAATATGTGTACATACTCATATGAAGTACGTTATATTTTATCAGTACATCAGCATCAATAAGTTAAACAGGTAATGATAATTTTATTTTGATCTAACTATGTTATCATTAAAATTAAATTTACATGAAATTGACAAAATTAAATAAAATTAGAAGTAAAAATTATTTTACATAGAGGGATTATATTATTATATTTATTATATTTGATAGGCTGAGATAAAAACACAAAAGGGGGACATAATGCAGTTCGTACATATATCTGATAATCATCTTGGATATAGGCAATACAATATTGACGAAAGGGAGAAAGACCTATATGATTCTTTTAATCAATGTATTGATAAAATAATAGAGATAAAGCCTGATTTTGTGGTTCACAGCGGTGATTTATTTGATGGTCCCGAACCACCCATTAATGCAATATACACAGCTATGCAAGGATTTTCCAGACTTAAAGAACATAATATTCCCATCTATATAATACATGGAAACCATGATAAGCCCAAGAGAATTACTAAAGGATCCCCATTTAAGATTTTAAAGAATGTATTAGGGAGTTACTTAAGGGTATTCACAGAAAAAACGAAGTTTCATGTTCACGATGGGGAAGTATTTATTGGAGGCATTAACCACACTGTGAAAAATAAAATAGGTGACGTATATACAAATCTTGAGATTATCAACAACGAATCAAAGGATTACAAAAAGAAAATTCTTTTATTCCACCAAAATGTCTATCCATATCTTCCAGAGTATGAATTACAACTAAATGACTTTCCAGGGGAATTTGACTATTTTGCAGGAGGGCATATCCACCAAAGGGCGCTGAAACCTGCCGGAGAGGAGAGTGGAGTTTTTGCCTACAGTGGTTCAACTGAAATTATTTCTTACGATGAATACCGTGACTATGAAAAAAATGGAAAAGGATTTTATTTGGTGGACATGAGTGGAGATTTTGATATTAACGATGTCGAAAGCATACATATTAAATGCAGAGATTTTATCATAGATTGGGAAATCAAAAGTGAAAGCGAACTTAAGGAATTTTTAAACACGCTAAACAACCATAATCAAAAAAAGCCAGTGATACATTGTAAAACCACCAGACAGTTTTACGAAACTTTAAACGAAATTTTAAAGGAAAAATCTTTGTACTACAAGTTAAATGTTCTTGAGGACTCCGAAGAATCTGCCCATATAGTAAATATAAATGAAAATATTGATGAAGTGTTTAAAGAATACCTTCGAAATAAAAAGTTTGATGTAGATTTTGTTTATGAACTTTACCGAAAAGTTTTAAACGGCGATGAAGACTGTCTCCCCTATGTTGAGGACTATTTTAAAAAAGAGTATAGTCATTTGAAAGATTGACGGAATAATCTACTTTAAATTTAATTTAAATTTAAACTTTAAAGAAACCATGCAGATAAATTTTTATAAATTATGGACTTTCAACCAATTAAGACATAGGATAGGTGTATTAGGTGGGAATATGATTATAAAAAGTATTAAAATGGAAAACTTTAGAAGCCATAGAAATTCCTGTATCGAATTCAATAAGGGAATCACTACGATAATAGGGCAAAATGGAAGTGGTAAATCTTCCATATTTGAAGCCATGAATTTTGCACTATTTGCTCCAAGGCGTAAGAGCAAGGGATTTACACTGGAAAATCTAAAAAAAATAGGTGCAAAATCATTTTCTGTCCAACTTGAGTTTGAAGTTAGGGGAAATACCTACAAAGTGGTTAGAAAAAGACACAGTGGGAAAAGTGAAGATAAACTCTATATAAATGGAAGACTTTCTGCTGAATCTACAAGTGAAATAAACAAAAAAGTAGAAGAAATTTTAGAAATAGATGACGATGTTTTTTCCAATGCTATTTACATAAAACAGGGGGAAATATCAAGTTTAATCCATATAGAACCTGCAAAAAGAAAGGAAATCATTGGAAAACTTTTAGGAATTGAAAAATATGGGGCAGTATACAACCAGATGGGCGAAATAATAAGAACATTTGAAAACAAACTTGTAGAACTTGAAGGAGAGTTGAAACAGATTGACGGAATAAAAAATGAAATAGATGAGATCAGGGTAAAAATAATAGAAAGGGAAAAAGATGAAAAAATTATTGAGGAAGAAAAGGGAGCTCTAGAAAAATTAAAAGATGAAAAATACAACCTTTTAAAAGAATGTGAAACTAAAAAGGAAAAACACAATAATCTAAAAAATAAAATAAAAGAGTTAGGTAGCGAGTTAAAGAATATTAAAAGTGAGATTAACAGGCTCGAGAGGGATTTAAAGTTAGTTAGGTACCACAATGACATAAAAAATAACAATGAAAAAGGTTATATCAGATATATTGAACTTGAAAAAGAAATTAAGGAACTTTCAGATAAAATTAGAGACTACAAACAATATTACGACCTACATAGTAAATTAATCGGAAAATTGGAAGGTATTGAAAAAGACCTAAATAAAAACGAAGAAAAATTAAAAGACATGTTAAAGGACGCCGAGAATGTAGTTCAGAATATCGGGGAGAGAAATAAAATAAAAAAAGAAATTAACAATACTCGACGAAACCAAAGGTTTCGTGAGTCGACAAATCGAAGATTAGTCTCGATTGACTTGGAACTGAGAAAATTTGAAGATATAAAGGACAAACTTAAAGAACTGGAAAATATTGAAAAAGAACTGAAAAAAATAGAATACCATAAAAACCAGTTGAATGAGACTAAAAAATACTATGAAGAGTATTTAAAAGTAGAAAAAGAATTTGAAATCCTTAAATCAAAGAAAAAGGATTTTGAAAATCTGGCTATTAAGAAAGAAGAATTGGAAAAGGAACTGGAAAAGAAAAAAAATGATAAGAAAAAGCTTGAAGCTGAATTAAAAAGTTTTGAAGAAATTGGGAAAAAAATATCCTTGGAAAATAAATTACAAAAAGAATTAGAGGATTTAGAAATAAAAATAAATGAATTAAGTAAATTAGGGGGTGAAAAAGAAAGTAGAATAAAACAGTTGCAAAAATCAGTAGCGGAGCTCGAAAAGACTCAGGAAAAATGTCCAGTATGTCAATCAGAAATAACTGAAGATAAGAAAAATGAACTTCTGTCCCAGTATAAAATAGAACTTGAAGAAGAAAAAGAGTCCTTAAAAAATATTGAAAAAAAACTGGAAAAATACATGCAACAGAAGGAAGCGATAAATAAAGAGTTAAATCAGTTGAATGATTTAAAAAAGATATACGGAGGATTGAAAGAAAAAAATAACTACCTACAGGAGATAAACAATAATATCAAAGAAATTTGTTCCAAACTTGAAGAAGTAGAAAAAGAACTTGAAAAATACAAGGATTTACCTAAAGAACTGGAAAATATTGTAAAAAATATGGATAATTTGAAGGAGAAGCATGATAAATATATTTATTCCCTCGCCTGCCTAAAAGATTCAGATGAAAAACAGCTGTTATCCGAAAAAAATAAGATACTATCTATAGTTGGTAGTCATACAATAAATACAATTAACGAAAAAAAAGTAGAACTGGAAAAAACTAAGGATAATTTAAAAACTATCTTGAGATTAATGGATGAACAGGATAGATTAACTTATGAGCTAAAAGAAATTAAAGACAAAATATATTCAATTTTAGGATTTGTGGAACAGTATAAAGAATGGGAACATCAGAAGATTAAGTCTGAAAAAGAGAAAGAAAATCATAAGGAGAGTTATGAAAATTACAAAAATTCAATTGCAATACTTGAGAACTACTCAAAAAGTTACAAGATACCAATACCGGAGCTCGAAAATGCAATTGACAAAATGTTAAAAGAAAAAACTTTAGAGCGGGAAACTAAAAAAACAAAAATAAACGAACTAATGGAGGAAATCCAGAATCTTTCCTATATTCCCGAAAAACATTTGGAAATGAAATCAGAATACGAAAAAACATATCAAAAGTTAACTGAAAAAGAAAAAGCCCTTGAAGTAATAAAATCTGAGATTAAATTGAGTCATGAGAGAATAAAGAGCCTTGAAAATAAACTAAAAGAATTGGATGAAAAGAAAAAAGAAAAAGATAAATTGGCTGAGTTCAAAAATCACCTGGAAAGAATAAGGAATGAGGTATTTTCAAAAAACGGTTTCCAGAGATACCTAAGGGAGAAATACATTCCATTAATACAGAGGTATGCTAATGAAATATTTGAAGATTTCGAGCTACCTTACAGTCACATACAACTAACTGAGGATTACAGCTTAGTTGTAGATGGACTTCCAGTAAAAAGTTTAAGCGGTGGGGAGCAAATTGCAGTAGCTCTTGCTTTAAGATTGGGAATAGCAAAAGCCGTATGTAACAATGTGGAGTGTATAATTTTAGATGAACCTACTGCCTACCTTGACGAGGAGAGACGGAGGAACCTAATAAACATATTTAGGAATATAAAAACTATCTCTCAAATGATAATCATTACCCACCACCAAGAACTAGAACAGGTTGCAGATAACATGATAATTATTAAAAAAGAAGGGGAAGACTCAAAGATAATCAGCCAATAATGGTGCTAAATCGTTTAAAATTAAATAACATCATATACTTTTATTTCTTTTATTTTAAGTGAATGATTATGATTATTTATTAGATTCTAAATCATTATCATTATTATATTTTTGTTAAATTTAGGAGGCACATTATGACTCACCGTCAAACGACCGTAATTCCAGACACGAATTTCTTAATATACCTTTTTAAGCATAGAATAAACTTTGATTACGAACTTAGCAGGGTTTTAAACAGTAGTTATGAAGTCGTAATTTTAGAATGTATTGTGGAGGAACTTAAAAAACTTAAAAAGGAATTAAAAGGTAGTGAAAAACTTTCTGCAAATCTTGCCTTGAAATTAATCGAAAGGTACAGAATTTCTGACTACGATGTCGGTAGCTATGCAGATGAAAAAATAATGAACTATGCAATGGAAAATGAAAATGTGGTTGTGTGTACCAACGACAAAAACCTAAAAAGAAAGCTTCTAGAGGCAGGTATTCCCATAATCATAATAAAGCAGAAAAACCATTTTGAGTTACAAGGAACTGTTTTTTAATTTTCATCATGCTTGAATCATGCAATATTATATTCCGGGAATTTCTTATAAGACATTTTTTTTACTATTTTACGAAAAAATTACTAGTTATTCATAAATCTTATATACTATAAGAATAATTTAAGTTATTTGTTTAAATTTCTATTAAAACATTAAGGGGTGTTATTATTAAGAAATACGCTCTGATATCTGGATTAATTGGATGCATCATGATCCTACTTTTTGCAGGATGTGTCGGAAACTCACAAGAACAAAGTTCTGAAGTACCAACTTTAAAAGTTGCCTACTTACCGACAGATCACCACAGCTCATTATTCGTGGCTGCAAAAGAAGGAGACTTATTCAAAGAAAAATATGGAGTTTACTTAAAAGAAGTAGAAGCTAAGAAAAAATATGAGCTCTATGAAAACGACAAAAAAGTAGCCGATGTTGAATTGGTACAGGTTGTTGAAGGTGGAGCAAAACTTATGACTCTTATAGCTCAAGGTCAGATAGATATTGGGCTAAATGGTGTTCCACCGGCAGTATTCTCAATAGACCAAGGAAATAAGGCAAAAATTATAAGTGCTTTACAGGGAGAAGGTTCAGCAGTTGTAATTAGAAACGATATTCCTGCGGAAACCTGGCCAGAGTTTGTAAAATGGATAAAAGAACAGTACAGTAATGGAAAACAAGTGAAAATAGGTCATCCATTACCTGTTTCAATACAGTACGTTATGATAAAAAAAGCACTTGAAGCAGAAGGAATAACATATACTGAAAATTCAAAAGATAAAAGTGCGATGGTTTTATTGGTAAACTGTAAAGGGCAAAAATCCATGCCACAAATGTTATCTCAAAAAGAACTCGATGCAGTAATAGCATGGGAACCAATGCCTGAAGTTTTAAAAACAAAAGGCATCGGAAAACCTATAGTTTACAGTAAAGACTTACCTCCTGCAGGAATGTGGGAAGACCACCCATGCTGTGTAGTTGTAGCATCTGAAAACGCATTAGAAAGCAAAGAAGCTGCAGTGAAGTCATTGTTGAAATTAATGGTTCTCTCAACAAAAGAAATTAACGAAAATAATGAATTAGCAATAAAAGCAAGTTCAGAATGGCTCGGAACTGACAAAGAAGTGGAAGAGTATTCAATACCAAACATTAAATTCTACACCAACCCTGAACCACTTAAAAAAGGAACACATGTGTTTGTAAATGTTATGAACGCACAAAAATCAACAACCGGTCAGTTGAAAGGTGTTGAAGACCCTAATAAAATAGATGAAATACTTTTCAACTTCAGTATATACGACCAAATTGTTAAAGAGTTAGGTCAATAATAAAAATTTCTTTTAATTTTTTATTTTTTTATTAATTATTTTTTATTTTAGTTTTTTAAAGTTCATAAATTATATATATTATTTAGGTATAGTCTATCAACAATTTAAATCACAGAACATATAACATATATTGGATTTACGATAGGTGAAAATTAAATGAGAACAGTAATAATAGGTAGTGGAGCAGGAGGCTTAACAACAGCTTCAACGATAAGAAAATACGATAAAGAAATGGAAATAGTAGTTATTACAAAGGAAAAATATATCGCATATTCGCCTTGTGCAATTCCTTATGTTATAGGTGGAGAAATTGAATCATTTGAAAATATTGTAATGCACACACCTGAGGAGTACAAAACTAACAGAAATATTGATGTTATAACCGAAGCAGAAGTTTTAGATGTTAACTCAGAAGAAAACAAATTAAAATATGCATTAAACGGCGAAGAAAAAGAACTTGAATACGACTACCTCGTTATAGCCACAGGTGGAACGCCATTTATACCTCCAATTGAGGGAGCTACATTAGATGGAGTCTTCAAAGTAAGAACCATCGAAGACGGTATGAAAATAAAAGATTGGATAAAAAACTGTAAAAAGGCCATAGTTGCTGGAGCAGGCGCCATTGGTTTAGAAATGGCATACGGATTAAAAGAAAAAGGTCTTGATGTTACTGTTGTTGAAATGGCCCCCCAAATTTTCCCAAGAGGTTTAGATCCTGACATGGCTGAAAAAGTCATGAAATACCTTGAAAATGAAGGAATAAAGTTTATAATGGGTAAACCAGTTGGAAAGATAGTTGGGAAAGAAAAAGTTGAAGGTGTAGTTATAGATGGGGAATTAATGGACGCTGACTTGGTTATCATGGCAACAGGAGTAAGGCCAAATATAGAGCTCGCCAAAAAAGCAGGCTGTGAAATAGGAAAATGGGCAATAAAGGTTAATGAAAAAATGCAGACCTCAATACCAAACATATATGCAGTAGGAGATTGTGTAGAAGTTATTGATTTTGTAACAAAACAAAACACAATGTCTCCATTCGGAACAACTGCAGTCAGACAAGGTAAAGTCGCAGGTAAAAACATAGTAGGAATAGAATCCGAGTTCCCTCCAGTTTTAAATGCAATGGTTTCAAAAATAGGAGACTTGGAAATTGGAGGAACTGGAAATACCGAAATTTCAGCAAACCAAAATGGAATTGAAACAATAGTGGGAAGAGCTAAAGCTTTAACAAGGGCCAGATACTATCCTGGCGGAAAAACTATTGAAATTAAATTAATTTGCGATAAAAATAAAAAAATTATTGGCTGCCAAATAATTGGTGGGGAAAGAGTAGCTGAAAGAGTGGATGCAGTTTCAATAGCTATATTAAAAGAAACCACATGTGAAGAGCTCGCAAATATGGAGTTTTGTTATGCCCCTCCTGTTTCAATGGTGGTAGATCCTTTGGCAATTGTTGCTGAGGACGCATGTGAAAAATTTAAGGAATAATTTTTTATTTTTTTCTTTTTGTTATAGTATATCTCCAACCTTTAAAAAGGTTGGATCCAAAATCAATACACTACCTCGCTTCGCTCGGTAGTGTCTTTTCAGTTGGATTTTTTTAATACCATAGTGCCTAAGTTTATAGAATGACTATAATTAAATATTAAACAAACCACAAATTTATCAAAAAACCAAAGAATGTTCCCAAAACAACCTGTAAAAGAGTATGCTTTTTTAAATACAAGCGGGACCATATTGTAGCTATTAAAAATAAAAAATAAATAGGTACTATAAAATATAATGGATTTCCATTTAAAACATTGTTTGATTTAATCAATGCTATTATTATTGCAGATAAACCATAACAATGGATACTTATTTTCCAGAATCTTGTAATTATTAACAAAAATACCACATTTACCAAGTAAAACTTGATAGGAAAATCCTGCCTAAAAGCTAGTATTAAAAAACCGTATATAACTACAATAATTAAAGGAATTACTCTCTGGTTTCTATTTGGGATGTCCCATTTTTGATCGTTGATTTTTGCCCACAATAGCCAGATTACGAGCGGAATTAACACCAAAGCTATTAAATCCATAATGCCGTACATAAATATACATGCAAACACTATTAAAAATGGAAATATTCTTGAAATAAATTCTGCAAGTTGTAAAAGTTTCGCCATATTTCCCAAATCCATTAAATATTATATACGCTCATGTTTATCCTTTTATTCACGTAGATCATTTCATTTGTTTGAAATATATTATTTATATATTAAATATTAAACTATATCGTTATGATACATTATTTTAAAACTGGAAGCCTCAAAACTGAAATATTGGGCGTCCTATCCAACGGTGGGATATGTATGATTATGAGACCAAGAAGACTTAGAAAAAGCTACAAAATGAGAGATTTAGTAAGAGAGACCATTTTAACAAAGAATGATTTAATAATGCCCATTTTTGTAGATGAGAACTTAAAAGCTAATGAAAAGAAGGAAATATCTTCAATGCCAAACCAATACAGATTTAGTGTAGATGGAGCAGTTGAAGAAGCTAAAGAAATTGCTGACTTAGGAATTCCTGCCGTTATTTTATTTGGAATTCCGAAATACAAAGACGAAGTAGCCTCTTCAGCCTACGATATGAATGGCGGAGTTCAAAAGGCAATTTCAAAAATAAAGGAAGAACTTGGGGATGAACTTTTAGTTATAGCTGATGTTTGTATGTGCGAATATACTTCTCATGGACATTGTGGTATAGTTAAAGATAATGAAATTTTAAACGATGAAACCCTTGAAATCTTAGGTAAGATAGCATTATCCTATGCTGAAAGTGGTGCCGATATAGTGGCTCCTTCTGACATGATGGATGGAAGAGTTAGAAAAATTAGGGAAGTTTTAGAAGAAAACGGCCACAAAAATGTTGCCATAATGAGCTACGCGGCAAAGTATTCTTCTGCATTTTATGGTCCTTTTAGGGATGCTGCAGAAAGTGCCCCTAAATTTGGAGATAGAAAAACCTATCAGATGGATCCCGGAAATTCAAAGGAAGCCTTAAGAGAAATTGAGTTGGACATAGAAGAAGGTGCTGATTTAATACTTGTCAAACCTGCACTTCCATATTTGGATATATTAAAAATGGCTAAAGATAACTTCAACGTGCCAATTGGGGGCTATTGCGTAAGTGGAGAGTATTCAATGGTGGAAGCTGCAGCTGAAAAAGGCTGGCTTGATAGGGATGCCACAATTTATGAAACTCTTTTAAGCATTAAGCGAGCCGGAGCAGACTTTATAATAACATACTGGGCAAAAGAATTTGCTACAAGACATTTATTTCCAACCCCTTTATAAATCGAAGCAAATCTTCGATTTGCTGTCGAAGCGAATCCAAAGGATTCGCTGACTCACAAAAATTCTTTGAATTTTTGTCGAGACTCACGAAAACCTTTCAGGTTTTCGTCGAGAGGTGTTGGATCCCCAAATCTGATACCTACTCAACTTCGTTGAGTAGGTATATTTCTATTTTCCTACTATGGTCTGATTTTAACAGAAATTCCCCTTTCACCATTACATTTATCGACTGCAAAATTTCCATCCCACAATGGTCTTATTTTAACAAATAAAGGAGGTAAAAAAAATGTCAGATTTTATTTCATTTCCATCCCACAATGGTCTGATTTTAACGTAAAAAATCTAAGGAAGAACTAAATGAGAGAACACAAAAAGATTTCCATCCCACAATGGTCTGATTTTAACAGTTAAGAATTTTCCTTATTTCCCTATAAAGAAGGTTGTATCTTCCATTATTTAAAACTTTTTATCTCGAACCTATGATCTGGAGCTCCATATATAAAGACGTGCGACTTGATAATTGGTTTTATTTTCTAAAATAAAGAACATGCAGTTGCATAAACAAAAAAATAAACAATATTTGTAAGGAAAACATGATAAAACCGTCTCTAACACCATGACTAAACAATATCTTTATAAATTATTAAATCTAAATATATACAACAATCATAAAACGTGATCGGTTCGAGATTGGTAATCTATGCTTGTATTTGAAAAATAAAAACAATAAACAAATAAAAT